>JBOHTE010000797.1:0-1263 GCA_050733555.1 Gemmatimonadaceae bacterium
GGGTGGGAGCCCGCGATTTCGCTCGAGGACGGCCTGGCACGGACCTACGCCTGGATCGAGCAGCAGGTGATCGAATCGGCGGAGCCGGCCGCGGGTTCGCCCGCGTACGCCAGCTCGTCTGTCGCGGCTACGGCCTGAGTCGTCCCCATGCATGCGGGCGTGTCACCGCGTGTCACCGCGTGGCAGCCCGCGTCACTGTGGTGGCGTTGACATCATGGTCTCATCCATGGGTACGGTGCGGCCATGATGCTGGCTTCGTTTGCCGGCACCAGTTGGCTGCGCGGGCCGTTGCTCGCCGAGCTGATGCCGCTCGTTCTGACGCCGGTGCTGCTGGTGGGATTCCGGCATCGGAATTCGCCGCTTCCCATGATCCGGCGCGCCTATGCCGTGGTGCTCGGCCTCGTCATCCTGGCGTTCGGTGTGCTTTGTGTGAGCCGCGCCCGCCGCAATGTCGTCGATCCGCCGCGCTGGGATGTTCAGAGCTTCTGGCTGTTCGGCCATGTGGCCGTCGCGGGTTACGATTTCTATCTGCCGGAGAGCGTTCACACCGTCGCGGATTCGCTCCGTGCTGCCGGCGAGCCCGTGAGCGATGCGGACGATTTCACACGAGAGGTCGTCGACGTCGGATTTCCCTATCCGCCGCCGACCATGCTCATGCTCGCTCCGCTCGGTACCCTCGGGATGCACGCGGCGGCCCTGCTCTGGTACGTCATCATCGTCGCCAGCGTGGCAGCCGCCATCGGCCTGCTCTGGTATCTGTTGTTCGAGCCGCACGGACTGTGGGAGCTGGCGTTCACCGCCGCCATGGTGCTCACGCTGCGTGCGACATATTCGACTTTTGCGTTCGGTCAGACCAATTTTTTGCTGCTGCTGCTGCTGCTGCTCTTCTGGCGGAACCGCGAACGGATATCCGGCGGTGTGTACCTGGCGCTCGCCATCGTGGTCAAGCCGATTGGCGCATTCTTTCTGGCGTGGACCGTACTGGACCGCCGCTGGCGCTCCGTGCTGACGACGTTCCTGGTGCTCGCCGGCCTCGCCGCTGCAACGGCGCTGATGTTCGGGCCGCACGTGTTCAGGTCGTTCATCACGAACAATTCCACGGGTCGCCTGCCGCACTCGGTGTACTCGTCGCAGGTCAACCAGTCGCTGCTGGCAACCTGGGTTCGCGCGACGCACTACGATTTCAGCCATGGGTCGCCGCTGGCGCAGCCGGCATTCCTCGTCACGGCGTTTGCGATTGCCGGGCTCACATTTTCCATGGTG
>JBOHTE010000798.1:0-8293 GCA_050733555.1 Gemmatimonadaceae bacterium
CAGGTGACGGACGAGCCGGAGTACATCGACTACCCGCACATGGCGAAGGTGGGCAATCTCGTGGAGGACATCGCCGTGCACGTGGCCGATCTTGATCCCCGGCCGGTGGTGGATCACGCGAAACCCGATCCGAAGGGAGTGTGCCGGCAGTAGCTGGTCGTTGGTCGGTGGTCGGTGGTCGGTGGTCGGTGGTTGGTGGTCGCTGGTCGCTGGTTGGTGGTCGCTGGGCCGCCCGCGCGGCGGAACGCCGCGGACCCTTCCTGCGACTCACAGCAAGAGCTGGCGTCACCTCTCGGGCGTTCCCCCGCTTTCACGGGAGGTGAGGCCGGCGTGCACGCCGGCGCCGCCCGGCAGTTCTCTGGCCATCCGGGCGACCACATCGCCAGGCTCCGTGACTGGCGGATTGTCGAGGTACCGGCCGAAAAACACGAGATAGCGCTGCAGCCGGTCCTGAATGTGGCGTGGCTCCACGAATCCGTGATTCTCGCGCGGATACGTCACGAACTCCACTGGCACATGGTGCTCGTATAGTGCGCGATAGAACTCTTCCGCTTGCGGGATGGGCACGCGGGTGTCCGCCTGCCCGTGCAGAATCATCGTCGGAGTCTTCACGTTCGCTACATACTTCATTGGCGAATGGTTCCAGTACTCCTGGTAATTGTCGTACGGCGCCTTCAGGCTGAAGAATTCGCGCAGGTAGCGGTGGATGTCCGTCTCGGCGTACATCGAGTACAGATCGGGGAGGCCGGCGCCGGGTGAGATGGCCTTGAACCGGTCCGTCTGCGTGTCAATCCAGAACGTCATGTAGCCGCCGTACGACCAGCCGAACGCACCCATGCGCCGAGCGTCCACCCGGCCGTGCGCGATCATCGCGTCCACGCCACTCATGTCATCCTGGTAATCGCCGTCTCCCCAATCGTTCACGTTCGCCGACTCGAACCGCTCGCCACGTCCAGTGGAGCCGCGGAAGTTGGGTTCGAGCACGACGTACCCGTTGGCAGCCATCACCTGCTCGGTGGGATTGAACGACAGCAGTGACGCGCCCGTCGGACCACCGTGCGGATTGAGGAGAAACGGATACGTGCGCGATGGGTCGTCATCCACGGGCCGTGTCACGATGCCGTCGATTTCCAGTCCATCCTTGCTGCTTTTCCACTGCGCGACTTCACTGGCGCCGAGCGCGTACTCGGCGAGCCACGCATTCTGGTGCGTGATCGCGGTGGACGACGTGAATCCGTCGGACCAATGAAACACATCGGCGGGATGCAATGGGTCAGTGAACGTGCCGATGGCCGTGTGTCCATCGCGGTCAATGCCACCGAGCTGGAAGACGCCGGGAGCGGTCGTCAGCTGGCGCACCGTTGCGTTGGCGACACTCGCCGCGAACACTTCGGCGGACTCCCGTGTGTTGCTCGTGAAGTAGATGGTCTTGCCATCGGGCGACCAGAACGGCTCGCCCGCATCGAGCGCGAAATTCGTGGTCAGCTTGCGCGGCTGTCCTCCGTCCGCCGCCACAACGTACAGACTCGTCTGATACGGTCCGGCACCCCTCGCCGTCACGTAGGCAATCCACGTCCCATCGGGCGACCAGCGCGCACTTCCCGTGGCGTCTGCCGATTCGACGACCTTGCGCACGTGGCCGGTGGCGACATCCAGCAGGTACGCGCTGCGGAGACCAGTGTCATCGAGCCGCGGAGTCGGCGCGGCCGTGAAGGCGATACGGGACCCGTCGGGGGACCAGCGCGCTTCGCTGACCGAAAAGTCGCCGTTGGTGATCCGCTTCTCGTTACCGGTCGCGATGGACCAGGTCCAGAGCGCGGCCATCCTGAAGTCGTGATCAACGATAACGGCATCATCCTTGAGCTTCTCGCGCGCTTGCTCGCTGGTGTCGAGCTGGCTCGTGGCGAGGAGGAGCAGCGACTTTCCATCTGGCGAGAACTCGAAGCCGCGTACACCGGCCTTGTGCTTCGTCACCTGCCAGGGCTCGCCGCCGTCGGTGTACATGAACCACACCTGCGACTTCGCATCCTTGTCGTCGCCTGCCGCCCTGATGAATGCGATGATGCGCCCGTCGGGCGACCATTCGGGATCCGATACGCTCCTGTCTCCACGCGTGAACTGCACGGCCGCGGTCGCGGGCCCGCCGGTGGGGACCATCCAGAGGTTGGTCACGGATTTCCCGGCGTCGTCCTTCTTCATCTCCACGCTGGCCACCAGATAGGCGACGCGTGATCCATCGGGCGAGAGCCGCGGCGAGGATACGCGCGCGACTCGCAGCGCATCGCTGCTGCCGAACAGGCGCCGCCCGGTCCTGCTCCGTGCCAGGACGGAATCGTGACCGGCGTCCTGCGCGTGCAGTGGCACCGTACCGGCCACGCCGCATGCCAGCATGGTCGCGGCCACGCAACTGTTCCATGTTCGGTGCGTCATCGCATCGTCCTCGTTCTCGTGTCACGAGCGCCATCTCGAATGGCGGGGTCTCGCCCCGCTCCGGAACGGGAAGATGCGCGTCGAGCGTCGAGGTCGCCAGACGATCATGCGATACTGCCGAGGGCGTCAGCGCTGGTGGAGTCCGCCAGGGCACTTCCGTTCGCGCAGTGCGCCAGCGACTTTCGCTCATGGCGACTCCACACCAGCTTTCGCCACGCACCTTACGATTTCCCATCATGTTCAGTCGAAACTGCTTTCCGTTGGCGGCGCGCGCTTCCTGCCGCGTCGCTGGCGCGCTCGTCGCCGCGCTCGTCGCCGCGCTTGCTGTCGCTACCTCGCTCGAGGCGCAGGCGCTCTACATGCCGCGCACCATCAGGAAGGCCTACGCCAATGGCACGCGTGCGCTCGACGGCAACGTTGGGCCAAAGTATTGGCAGAACCGCGGCCGCTATACCATCACGATTACCGCCCTGCCGCCCGACCGGAGAATCTCGGGAACGGAAGAGATCACGTATCGGAACGAGAGTCCCGACACGCTGCGAGTGCTCGTGATCAAGCTCTTCGCCAACTATCACAAGCCCGGCGCGCCGCGCGACGGCGGAGCCGCACCCGAGTTCCTCACGTCCGGCGTGCACATCCGATCGTTCTCGGTGAATGGCGCGCCGCAGCAGTGGAATGACAGTCCGCGGGTCTTCACGTGGCAGCGCGTGCGCCTCCCGTCGGCGCTCGCGCCGAAGGATTCCGTGCATCTCGCGTTCCGCTGGTGGTACGATCTGTCCCGGCAGCCGGGGCGCGAAGGGGTGATAGACTCCACGACATTCTTCGTCGCGTACTTCTATCCGCGCGTGGCCGTGTACGACGACTACAACGGCTGGGACACGATGGATCACGCCGGACACGAGTTCTACAGCGACTTCAACGACTACGATGTGACGGTGAACGTGCCGGCCGATTACGTCGTGTGGGGCACGGGGACGCTCACGAACGCCGCCGAACTGCTGCAGCCGGACGCGCTGGCGCGCTTCAAGGCTTCGTTCACATCGGACTCGACCATTCACGTCGCCACGGGCGCTCAGACTCACGATGGCAGCATCACGACGGCGCACGCCATGAACAGTTGGCACTTCACTGCGGCCGGCGTGCCTGACGTGGCATTCGGGTTGAGCGATCACTACGACTGGGACGCTGGAAGCGTCATGGTAGACAACGCGACGCATCGGCGTGCGGGCGTGCAGGCCGCGTACAATGACAGCGCGAGCGACTTTCATCAGATGGTGCAGTTCGGGCGACACGCGCTCGACTTCCTGTCGCACCAGTGGCCAGGCGTGCCGTATCCCTACGAGAAGACGACCGAGTTCCAGGGCGGCGCCGGGATGGAGTACCCCATGGTGGCGAACGACCAGTCGTATCCGAATCCGGCGTTCTCCGAGTTCGTGGCCGCGCACGAAATCGCGCATACGTACATGCCGTTTTACATGGGCACCAACGAGACGCGGTACGCCTTCATGGACGAAGGGTGGGCGACCACGTTCGAGTATCTGATCAGCCGCGTGAACGTGGGTGTCGACAGCGCATCCGCGCAATTCGAGCGCTTCCGGATTGCCCGGTGGGCCCACAACCCGTCGCCCGATCAGGACCTTCCGATCATCACGCCCGCCGACGCGCTCACCGGTGGTGCGTACGGTATCAACGCCTACGGAAAACCCGCGCTCGGGTACCTCGCCGTGAAGGACATGCTCGGCGACAAGCTGTTCGCGAAGTGCCTGCACGCGTACATGGCACGATGGCACGGCAAGCATCCGACACCCTGGGATTTCTTCCGTACGTTCGACGATGTGGCGGGCCGGCCGCTCGACTGGTTCTGGAGCAACTGGTTTTTCAGCAATGGCTACATTGATCTCGCGGTGAAGAACGTGACGAAATCAGGCGGTGCGCTTGCCGTCACGGTAGCGAACGTTGGCGGAATGGTGGCGCCATTCGACATCGTTGTGCGCTACCGTGACGGCTCGACGAACCGGGTGCACGAATCCTCAGCGGCGTGGTCGCGCAACGCGACACTGGCCACCGAGCAGGTGCGAGTGCGCAAGGCCGTTCAGTCCATCGACATCGACGGCGGCATCTGGGTGGATGCGGATACGTCGAACAACGTGTGGACGGCCCGATAACGGCGGATCCGGGCTTACCCCGCCATCTCAGGCATATCGGTCAGGGCCGAGCGCTGCCATTCGGCGAGGATGTCGAGCACCGTCTGTGCCGGCTCCTCTCCGCTCTGCCAGTCCGCCGGCGAACCGGCATCGAGCAGCAGCCGCCCGACAGCCGCGTGGTCGCGGCCATCGTCCTTCCGGCTGCGGCAACCTTCCGCGGCCCAGACCAGCGGTGTTCCGTGGAACTCCTTGTCGCGCGCTGCGGGCGACGCACCGTGAGCCAGCAGGACGCGCACGGCGTCGGGCCACCCTTCCATCGCTGCCGCGTGCAGGGGCGTCTTGCCGATCTCGTCATCGCCAATGTTGGGGTCGAAGCCGCAGGAGAGCATCGTCTCGAGCACCTGCGTGTCGCCGCGTTCGGCGGCCTTGATCAGCGCGTCGTTGTACGCGGTGTTGTACGCGGCTCCGAGCTCGGCGCGGAGCGCGGGGTTCGCGGCCAGCATCGCCCGGGCGGCGGTGCCGTCGCCGCGGCTGCATGCCGCCACGAGACGATCCGCGTTCGACATGTCGTCGTGCGCGCCGTGCGCGAGCAGCCACGCGGCGACGTCGCGATTGCCGCTCAACTCGGCCACCGCGTACGGCGTGCGACCGTCGGCGCGGCGGCGCGTGATGTCGGCGCCATGATTCGCGAGCAGCTCCGCCAACCGCGCGTCCCAGCGCGCGGCCACCACGTGCAGCGGCGTCTCGCCGGTGGCGGGGAATACCGGATCGGCGTTTGCGCCGTGATCGAGCAGCCACACCGGGCCAGCCGGCCCCGCGGCCCAGTGGAGAATGGCGTAGAGCGTCGCCGAGCCATCCGTCGCCCACGGCTGATTCGCGTCGGCGCCGTGCGCGTGCAGGAGCTCGAGTGCATCGAGATTGCCGCCGCTCGCCGCGATCGGAAGCGTGACACCATCGTTCGGGTCGGCACCCAACTCGAGCAACGCAGCGGCCAGCGGCAGCGACCGCGTGTTGCACACGGCGCCCCAGAGCACGGGCCGGTGCACGCCATGGTGCTCCCAGGGGAAGCGCGTATTGGGATCGGCGCCCCGCTCGATCAGCGCCCGCGCGATGGCCACCGCGCCGTCGCGTGTCGCATTGGTGTCATGGCGAACCGAGTTGTGACAGATGTAGTGCAACGGCTCCCAGTCGCGCGGCCCGCCCGGCTTCGTGGCGAGCGACGGATCGGCGGCGAGGCGTTGCTCGACGGTTGATGCATCGCCCAGCAGCAGCGCGGTATGGAAGTTCGCCGTCGCGATGGCCGGATGCAGGGCGAGCAATCGAGCGGCGCGGTCGGAACGTCCATCGGTGGCGGCTTCGATGAACTGCGTGACCGCGGCGTCGAATTCCAGCGTGAGCTCTTCCACGCGTTCGCGGAGCGTGTTCCACGAATCGAAGCCGTGTTCGCGCGCGATTACGGACTGCGCGTCATGCAGGGCGAGCGGAGCGCGCGCGAGAGCGGTGTCGGTCGCGGTGGCGAATGCCGGGAGCGCGCGCAGGCGCGCGAGCGCGGACGAGTCACCGGACTGGGCGGCGTGCAGCAACTCTTTCGCCTGGCGCTTGAGCTGCTCCAGGCTCGGGCGTGCGGGTAACTGACGGGCTGTCATGATTCCTCCATGCTGAATGCCAGCGGTCCGCAAGCCGGCCAGCACGGAGACAGCCGTGCAGTGACACCAACGAGGAGGGGTGGACTCAGTCCTTCGCGCGGACCCGCGGGCGCCCCATGCGCACAGAAAAAATATTGGGAGATGGCGGAGCGGAAGTCAAGCTGGGATCGCCCCAAGGAGCGTCGCCCGCCGGTTTTCGGAAGTCCGCCGTGCACGTGCGGGGTTGCGCTGGCGTCGCGAGTGAGTGGTACCCATACTTGAACTGCTTACCCACCAGGTCCCGCTCGATTCACAACCCCCGATGCACACCAGACACTTCTCGATTCCGGTCGCCGCCCTCGCCGCGGTGCTCGCGGCCACACCGGCCCTGCTCGCGCAGCGCACGCTCACCACCGCGGACTACGATCGCGCCGCGAAGATGCTCTCGTTCAACGTGAACCCGCTCGTCATTGGTGGACGGGTGTTCGCCGACTGGCTCCCCGGCGATCGCTTCTACTATCGGAACACCACCATGCAGGGATCGGAATGGCTGCTGGTGGATCCGGCGAAGAAGTCGCGGCGTCCACTCTTTGACGCGGCCGCTGTCGCGCAGGCGCTGGCTCGCGCCGGTGCCGGTACCTTCCAGGCCGACGACATTCCTGCCGAACGTGCCGAGCTCGCGAGCGACGAAAAGACGGTGGTGCTCACGATTGGACGAAAGAACTGGCAGTGCGACGTCGCGGGACACGCCTGCGCGGTGGACACGGTGCCGGAGCGGACTGCGCCGGCGCGATTCGGCCGCGGCGGCCCGCCCGAGGTTGCCTCGCCCGACGGGAAGCGCATTGCGTTCATCCGGAACTGGAATCTCTGGGTGCGCGACGCCGCGACCGGACAGGAGACACAGCTCACGACGGACGGCACGGAGAACTTCGGCTACGCGACGGACAACGCGGGATGGGTGCACAGCGATCGCCCCATTCTGCTCTGGTCGCCCGACTCGAAGAAGATCGCAACGCAGCAGCAGGACGAGCGGCACGTCGGAGACATGTACCTGGTGGAGAGCCGCCCCGGCCACCCCATCCTTCAGTCGTGGAAGTACCCGCTGCCGGGCGACAGCGTTGTCGCGATGATCCATCGCGTCATCATTGATGTGGACGCCAAAAAGGTCATTCGCCTCCAGACGCCGCCCGACTATCACCGCGCGATGCTCGGCGACAACCTCAGCATGTCGGATCTGATCTGGAGCCCCGATGGCTCGCAACTCGCCTACGTGAGCACGTCGCGCGACCACAAGCACGAGACAGTGAGAATCGCAAACGCCGCGACGGGCGCGGTGCGCACGCTGTTCGAGGAAAGCTCGCCCACGCAGTTCGAGTCGATCGCGGGGTGGCGTGTACTGTGGCCGGAGCACGAGATCATCTGGTCATCGGAGCGGAACAACTGGGCCGAGCTGTACGCATACGACCTGAACTCCGGCAAACTGCTCCATCCGATCACCACCGGAGAGGGACCCGTGACCGGCATCGAGCACGTCGATGAGCGCACGCACTCGCTGGTGGTGGAAGCGCGTGGCCGCGAGCCGAACGAGAATCCGTATTTCCGGCACTACTACAGGGTGAGGCTGGACGGGAGCCACTGGACGCCACTCACTCCGGAGAGCGGGGATCACTCCATCCAGATGGCGCCGGACGGACGCTACTTCATTGACAGCTACTCCACGCCGGAGACGCCCCCTGCGGTGGTGCTGCGCGATGCGAATGGCCGCGTCGTGATGCCGCTGGGCCACGCGGACATCGCGCGGCTTCTCGCCACCGGGTGGAAACCGCCAATCCCCATCGTGACCACGGCGCGCGATGGCAAGACGAAGCTCTACGGGCTCATGTTCCGCCCGACGAACTTCGACTCGACGGCGAAGTATGCGATCATCAATAACCCGTATCCGGGCCCGCAGGCCGGGAGCGTGGGGTCGCGCAGCTTCAGTGCCGCGCGCGGTGACCATCAAGCGCTTGCCGAACTGGGTTTCGTGGTGATCACCGTGGATGGGATGGGCACGCCGTACCGGTCCAAGAGCTTTCACGACACGTACTATGGCGC
>JBOHTE010000799.1:0-2474 GCA_050733555.1 Gemmatimonadaceae bacterium
GTTGACGTCCTGGTACTCGTCGACCACGACGTACTTGATGTCATCGCGGATATGTTCCTGGATCACTCGAGCGTCCACGTCCTCTTCCGGGTCCGCCTCGAGGAAGCTTACGGCGAGATTGATCAGCTCGGCGAAGTCGAATGCGGCCTTCTCCACCAGGAGCCGGAGGTAGTCGTCGAACGACTCCCACACCCGCTGGTCCACCTGCGCGGCATCAACGGTGTCCTCGCGAAGCACACTCACCGCCTGCAGGAAAAGCTTCGAGTGCAAGTAACGGCGCAGCACCGGCATCTTGGGCGACGACGTCGGGCAGGTTGTGAGTCCTGATTTCCTGCTGTTGCGATCCACCAACAAGCGAGCCGTGATGTCGGTCAACACGGAGAACTTGAAGGTGTCGGGCACCAACCGCTGGAGCAGGTCGAGACAGTAGCCGTGCATGGTGCCGATGTACATCTCGGCGAGTCCGACCACATCGCCCCGGTCCTCAGCGACGATGCCGAGGATTCGGTCCTTCAGCTCGGCTGCGGCTTTCTCCGTGAACGTAAACGCGATGATGTTCCGAGGCTCAACACCAGGCTGGGAGAGGATCGCAGCGATGCGTTGGGAGATCACCTGGGTCTTTCCCGAACCAGCACACGCGATGATCTGCAGTGGCTCGTCCAAGCAGTCGATCGCCTCCCGCTGGGGCTGGGTGTACGACGTCACCACGTATCCCTTTCGGTCTCCTGCATGTCCCAGCGATCGCGCCACGGCAGAGCTGAGCGGTCGGCAACGAGTGAGTCGACATTGAATCCATACTCCAAGAGACGCTGTCGCGCGGTCTCGCGTTCATCATCGGTAAACAAGGCGGCAAACTCCGGGCGAAGAATGACGTTCTCGACCGCGAGATCGATTCGCTTGCGTTCCCAGAGTGCCACAAAGCCATCGGATACGGAGACGCTCGACAGGAGTCGCTTGGCTGTCCCGAGTCCTCCATATTCCGCCAGCATCCCGAGGTACGCCTTCGCGTCATAGCCGGCCTCGCGCTTCGCCCGGACGTAGACATCCTTCATGGCGGCATCGAACTGCCTCACCAGATCACCCGAGAACCCCGCAGTGACCGGCGGCATACCCTTCGCCGCAGCCTCGCTGGTCGCCCGTTCCTCGGAAATAGCGCTCACCCCGAAGTCATCGATGGCGGTCGTGGCAGCACCGCCTCCCACCTTGCCCGCTCCGGCTCGCTCGGCCGCCTTGGCGGCGACCATAGTGGCTCGTGCTTGCAGGAACGACTCATAGTCGTCACGAATCAACTGCGGATCGCAACCGTCGGGGTACGGACCGCTGTTCTTTATGGCGTCCCACGGCACGAGGTGCGATTCGAGGCGTGCGGCAATTTCCGCTTCGCCCAATTGTGATGCGTCAACTCGGTCCTTCAGGTACTGCAGGGGACTCAGGTTGGAGACCGTGCGGTTCGTCTGCCACGTGATGATGGCACAATTCAGCGCTCGAAAGCTTTCATTTTCCTCATACTTCGCCCGCTTGACGAGCGTGGAGTCTGGGAAGAGGTGGTGGTACTCGCGCTTCAGCACCGAGGCGCGCGTCACGGGTATGTCGTCCGCGATGTCGCGGCCGCCCTCCCGCAGGGAGAGTGCGAGGACGCCCCTCGCCAGGATGTCCCTGGTCTTCGGCCAGCGCGTCGACAGCAGCAGCTCCAAAATGGGTAGTGGAAAGGCCGCCTCGTCGAAGATGGGCGCCTTCACGTCCGCCAGCGAGGCTCCCGAACGCAGCGCGTCGCGGAGTGCGATGTAGTCCTGATACGAACGGGTGCCGGTCGTGCTCTCGTAGCGTCGTGTGAGGAACGCGCGCCACAGGTAGTAGCGCAGCAAGGTACGTGCGTTGCCGTGGACATCGCCAGCTACTGGTACTTCCTTCGCAAGTGCCACCACAACCGGCAGGACCGTTGAACTGGGCAGCCTTGCCTCGTCGTAGATACCCTCGCCCTCGAGCAGGGACACCATGAACCGCAACGACTCGACCATCTGCTTCCACTGCTCCGGGAGCCGCTTGTAGTCGAGACGCAGGTAGTTGGCCTTGGAGGAAGTGCCCCCTGCGTGCAGGCAGGCGACGTCGAGCAGCAGCGTTCCCAAGTCACCGTAGGCGCTGGCGCTGGGCACCTCCGAGCCGATCCCCTCCAGGATCTCGTGCATGGAAGCACCCGCTGCGGCCTCCACCTGGGCAACCACGATGTCAAAGGGCGTGAGCCGGATGTTCGAGGTGTTCATCTTTACGAACACGTCAAGGGCGACATCCTTCGGCGTCGACTGCGGCAGGTAGAGGTAGGGAATGTTGTATGCCGCCACCCGCTGTCGCAGCGCAGCCAGCTTATTGATCCACTTGACGACTTTGGCGGCGTCACCGCATGCAGCCTGGAGCCAGTCCGATGCCCGGTCGTGTGCATCGGGAGCCAGGAGGGTGACCGGCACGTAGCCACGCTC
>JBOHTE010000800.1:0-2479 GCA_050733555.1 Gemmatimonadaceae bacterium
ATGGTGCGCATCCGCGGACGCTGGCTACGCGGGCATGCCCTTGCCCACCGGATCGGCCGCACCGGGCACGATGAGCTCGGGCGCAGCGTGTGCCTCGAGCCCGAGCGCGCTGGTCGTCACGATCCGGGGCGCGCCGGTCACGATGAGTTCCGGCGCGGCCGGGAGTCGCGGCACCGCATCCACGGGCTCGAGTGCTTCGATCTCGTCGCCCGGTCCGACGCCCAGTTCGCGAAACTTCCGCGCCGTGGGCAGCACGCGCGACTCGAGCGAGCTCACGGCAGCATTGTACGCACTCACCGCACCGTCCAGCCCCTTGCGCACCCTGGCCAGATGCTCCGCCATGACACGCATGCGAGCATGGAGTTCCATGCCGAGGTCCCGAATTTCCTCCGCGTTGCGCGCGATGCGTTCCTGCTGCCAGCCGTAAAACACGGCCTTGAGCACGGTGATGAGCGTGGTGGGACTGGCCGGGATGACGCCGTGCTGTACGGCGAATTCAATGAGACCCGGATCGCGCCGGCACGCCGCGCTGAAGAACGCCTCACCCGGCAGGAACATCACGACGAAGTCCGGAGTCTGTGTGAACTGGTCGGCGTACTCCTTGCTCGCGAGCTGTGAGATGTGGTCGCGCACCTGCCGCGCGTGCTGGTCCAGCAGCGGTGCCCGCTGCTCGTCGGTCACGGCGTCGATCGCGTCGAGGTACGCGGACAACGGCGCCTTGGAATCCACCACGATCACCTTGGCGCCGGGCAGATGCACGATCAGGTCGGGACGGAGCCGTCCGTCCTCGCCCTGCACCGTCTCCTGTTCGTCGAAGTCACAGTGCTCGATCATGCCCGCCAGCTCCACCACGCGCCGGAGCTGCATCTCGCCCCACTGGCCGCGCACCTGCGGCGCCCGAAGTGCCTGCACCAGCAACTGCGTCTCATCGGTGAGATGCTGCTGCGCGTCGGCCATGCCGCGCAGTTGCGCGTGCAGCGCGGCGTGGCTCGCCGTCCGCTCCTTGTCGAGCGCCTGCAACTTCTCATCCACGCGCTGCAGCCCCTCACGCACCGGCTGCACGAGCTGGGCAATCGAGAGCTGACGCGCCTCCAGCTCCGCCTTCGCGCCTTGATGGAATTCACCCATCGACGCCTTCGCGAGATCCAGAAAGGCCTGATTGTTGGCCTGGAGCGCCCGCGACGACAGCGCGCTGAAGGAGTCCCGGAGTCGCGTGTCCGTCTGCTCCAGCAGCGCACGAAGCTGTGTCACATCCTCCTCGCGCTCATGCAGTAGTACCTGCACGCGCGAGGTGCGGGTGGCCGCGTAGAGCCAACCGCACACCGCGCCGATGATCAGACCGATTGCTGCCGCCAGCAGCAGCGGGGCCACGGGCAAGTCAGTTGCGCTCCACCATGCCCGTCAGCGCCACGCGATATTCGCTGGCCTGCGCGTCGTAGGTCACGCGATAGCTCGTTGGAAAGTAGCCCGCCACGGGATACTGCTGCGGCACGCGAACCGGCGACGAGACGTCGAGCTTCAGGCGCAGGAACGCCCGAGTGACCATGGGCTCGACGAAGATGAACTGTCCGTTCCATGAGCCGTAAATGAATGTCTTCGTGAACTGCTGATAGGCCGATGGATTGCCGAGCAGATTCTGCAGCTCGGGAGACGTCAGGTCCTCCCAGTGGAGACCCATCATCGGCACGGCGACGTCGGCTGGCGTCTGGCCAGGCCCGGCGAGCGGCGCATAGAACGATGGCACGAAGGCACCCGTGGGCACGTTGTCCGCTTCCGCTGCGTAGTTCGGATCGCTCGGCACAATCGCGTTGCGCTGCGCCAGCGAGATGAAGTAGAAATGGAAGTCGAAGTGCGGGAACGTATAGACACCCTCGGGTGGGTGACCCGTCGGGTTCCAGTCGAGTTCCACGAGCTTGTAGGGTTCGGGCGCCAGCTGCGGCAGCGGCAGGAGATACATGTGCATGGCGTCGGTCGGCAGTCCATCGAGCGCCCCGGCACTGAGCGCGATGCCCATCTCCAGCGGCGCCTGCCCGTTGCGCGCATTGGCAACGACATACGTGCGCGCCATGCCGTTGCCCACCCTGACGGGCGTACCGTACTGCAGATGTGCGCCCGGCTGATCGTATCCAGCGCGCGAGAGCGTGACGGCACCGCTGTTGTCGGGCTGCACACCCGTTGGAGAATCGGTTGAGCACGCTGCCAGAAGCGCGACGCTCGCCGCAAGAGTCGCAGCGAGTCCAAAGGCAAGACTCTGTTTCATCGAATTTCTCGGTTGAGAGACGTGAAGCGCACGCGGCCGGAGTCGAAGGTCTGGCGTGGCCACCGGGCGCCATACTGGCAACGTACGCCCTCATGCTGTCCGGTCAAGACATCGGCTGTCCCGCAGCGAGCACGCGGGATACGATGCGCAACCGGGGGCAGCCATGCGTGGCTGCCCCCGGGCTCTGCTTCACGAATTGAATTCCATTCGCCACCCGAC
>JBOHTE010000801.1:0-12260 GCA_050733555.1 Gemmatimonadaceae bacterium
CGCGCCACACGCCCCAGTTGTGATCGTGATACGACTGGGCGCTCGCATAGGTGGTGCATCGCGCACGCACACAGATGCGGCCGCTGGCCACCGCGCGCAGTGCCGGCACCACGTAGCCGGACGTGAACGCCCCGCTCGACAGCATGGCTCCGGGGAACCAGGCGCGCGGCGCACCGGTCACGATCAGGTCCACGAGCACCGGAGCGCCGCTACCCGGCTCGGTTCCCCGCGCCTCGACGTGATAGCGGCCGTCGCTCAGCAGCGTGACGCGCGACGACCCGATGCGCAGATCGGGCGACGTGGTGGACATCTGTACCGCGCTGGCTGGACTCTCCGCCGCGAACCGTCGCGTGGCTCCGCCCTCCGTGCGCAGGGTCACGGTCACGCGCCCGCCCCAGTCCCCGCCGCGAATGTCGCCTCCCACCATGAGCGAGATGAACGCCCAGTGCCGCGCGTCCGGAGACAGCACGTTGAAGTAGTGCCACTCGCCCCAGCTCGCCGGATCGGCAATTCCAGGTGGCGGCAGATGAAAGTGATCCATCTCCGAATACAGTTCGAAGCGGGTCGGCGCGACCCAGCGGCGATCGCCGGCGTCGTCCACCCACCGGCCCGCGATGACACGAGGGAGCGCCCCGACAGCCGCGCTCCGCGATGGGATGTCGCCGCTCGCCTGCACCGCGTATTCGCCCGACCGCGTCCGCAGATAGACGAGCTTGGCGACGATCTGCGGCGCCACCGTGTGCACGACGCCGGCGAGTCGTGGCGAGTCCAGCAACTGGCGATCGATGAATCGCGCGTGATCAATGGAGAAGAACAGTCCGCCCACCCCGCCCGTCTTCATCACCTCGACGTTCATTCCTTCTGGCAGCACCGTGATCTCGCCACCACCCACGAGCGCCGTGTCCCGCGCCTGCTCCAGCATGGCCTGCCCGATGGCGAGCAGCACGATCATGACACCGGCGCCCAGCCCGAAGCCAACGAGCAGCAACACCGAGCGCCATGGCCGATGGGTGAGTTGGCGCAGCGCGAGCAGGGTGATCATCGCTCGTCGTCGCAATTGACGATGACGCCATCGCGCATGTGCACGACGCGGCGCGCCGCGCGGGCGAGTTGTTCGTCGTGCGTGACGAGCACGAGCGCGGTGCCATCGGCGTTGAGTCGGTGGAAGAGCGCAATGATGTCCGCGCCGGTACGGGCATCGAGCTCGCCGGTGGGCTCATCCGCCAGCACCACGGCCGGCGCGTTGGCCATGGCACGCGCGATGGCTACGCGCTGCTGTTCGCCGCCCGAGAGCTGCGAGGGCCTGTGGCGTGCGCGGCCATCCAGTCCCACGTAGCGCAGCAGCTCCATGGCACGCGCGCGCCGTTCGCGCGCCGCCACGCCGGCTTCGGCCATCGGCAGCGCGACGTTTTCCGCGGCGGTCAGTGCGGGCATCAGATAGAACCGCTGAAACACGAAGCCGATGTGCAACAGCCGGAAGCGCGTGAGCGCACGGTCGCGCATGCCCGCCACGTCGGCCCCTCGAAAGAGTACGCGCCCCGCCGTGGGGTGGTCGATCCCGCCGAGCAGGTTGAGCAGCGACGACTTCCCGCACCCCGATGGCCCCACGAGCGCCACGTGCTCGCCGCCGGCGATCTCGAGCGTGATGCCGCGCACGGCGCGCACCAGCTCATCGCCCACGCGATAGTCGCGATGCACGTTTTCTGCCGCGAGGAGCGCGCTCACGCCACCGCCTCGTCGCGCAGCGCGCCTGCTACCGGGTGCACCGCGGCCCGCCAGGCCGGATACACGCTCGCGGCGACACCACACAACGCGAGCAGCCCGAGCGCTGCCCACACGGCGCGCGGCTGAAAGAGAAAGAAGTCGATCGCCGCGGGCAGACCCGGGAAGCTCGACAGAATGGAATTCAGATAGCGCGCGGTCATCAGCCCCAGTCCCAGCCCCAGCGCGGCGCCGCCCAGCACGATCGCGCCGGTCTCCAGCACGACCTGTTCCACGACGTGCACGCGGGACACGCCGATCGCGCGCATCACGGCGATTTCACCAAGGCGCTCGTTCACCGAGACGGTGACCA
This sequence comes from Gemmatimonadaceae bacterium, assembly GCA_050733555.1. Classification (GTDB taxonomy): domain Bacteria; phylum Gemmatimonadota; class Gemmatimonadetes; order Gemmatimonadales; family Gemmatimonadaceae; genus JADGGM01. The sequence goes on from JBOHTE010000801.1 coordinate 2,075, forward strand.
GCGTCGTCACGAGGAGAAAGCCCACGATGAGGCTCACGGCACCCAGGATGAAGCTAAGCTGCCGGAAATAGCTGAGCCGCTGGTCCACGCGTGCCATGGCCTCGCTCGTGGAAATGACGTCCACGCGCGGCAGGACGGACTGGATGCGTCGCCGCGCCGCGTCCACGGTCGCGCCATCACGCAGGCGCACCATGATCAGCGACACGGCATCGGTGGCGTCAGCGCCGCGCATGCGCTGCAGGGTGGAGAGCGGCAGCGCGGCGGCAGGTTGTCCGGCGGAGAGATAGAGAAACCGCGCGCGCCCGGCGATCACGAGACGGCGCGTCCCCGACAACGCGCGAAGCTGCGCGTCATAACCCGCCGCGGCGGTGAGCGTGTCGCCAACCCGCGCGCCGGCGGCGCGCAGCAGGTCATCGTTCGCCACCATCTCATCCGGACGGAGCGGGTCGTGACCGGAGAGCAGTTCGTAATCACCCTGCACGCGCGGCTCCACGCCGAGCGCGAAGCCCGTGACGACACCACGACCGCGCGGCATGTGCAACTGTCCGCCCAGCACGGGGCTCACCGCCACGACGTCGGGAAGCGCGCGCAGCGTCGAGAGCATGGCAGCCGCACCGCCAATCGTGGCGTCGGTGTCGAAGGGGAGCGTTCCCTTCGGGGAAAGCCGCAGTTGAAATCCCCGGCTCAGCAGCAAATCCCGGAACGACGCGCGCAACCCCGAGGAGAGCATCACCATGTCGAGGAGCATGGCGGACGCCACGGCCACCCCCAGGATGGCGAGCACCGTCCGCCCCCGATGACGGCCGAGCGTCGCGAGCGCGAGCGTGAATCGCATTACCGTCCCAGCAGCGTGAGCGGCGGTGTCCGCACCAGGCGGAGCGCGGCCAGCGCACCGGCCGCGAGGCCGAGCACCAGCGAGAGCGCCACCGCGAACAGCACGATGCCGGTCGTGATGATCGAGAAGCGGAGCGGCGTGTCATAGAACGCCTGGTAGTACGCGTTCACGAGTCCGGACGCGCCCCAGCCGATCAGCACGCCCAGCGCACTGCCCAGCACCGACACGACCGCGGCCTCGAGCACCACCGATCGCAGCACGGTGGAACGTGACAGCCCGATGAGCCGCAGTGCCGCGACGTCGCGCCGCCGTTCCTCGACCTTGAGCAGCAGGATGCAGAGCAGGAAGATGGCGCTCGCGACGATGGTGATGACGCCGATGGCGCGATGAAAGCGACTCACCACGCGGAAGGTTTCCGAGGTTTCTGCGGCGATGTCGCGGGATGGCCACGCCTGAAATCCGAATGCGGCATCGTTGATGGCGCGGAGCGCCACCCGCGTCGCGCTGCTGCCCTGCGTCGCCACGGCGAAGCGATCCACACGGTCGCCATAGTGTATCAGAGACTGGAGGTGATCGAGATGCATGCGCACGTCGTACGCGTTGCGCGTGAGCTCGCTGGGATCCGCGCGTCGCGCCAGGATCGCGCCGACGACGACGGTGTCGCCCGCCGCACCGGGTTTCGCGGCCACGACGACGCGATCTCCGACCCGCAGCCCCGCCGCCGCGGCGAATCGCGCGTCGACGGCAATGGTTCTGGCTGGTGTCGTGAACTGGAGGAGCGCAGCGAGGACGAGCGCAGTCATTGGGGGAGCGGGAACGGGAAGCGGTCGCCTGCGGCGACCTGCGGGAAGCGTCGCGCGGAGCGCGACTGCGGGAAGCGGGCGGCTCCCTTCGGGAACGCCCTGCGGGAAGCGCCGCGCGAAGCGCGGCTGCGACCACGCCCCACGCCCGCCGTTTCGATTCCCGATTGCCGATTCCCACGCAGGCCGCCGCCAACGGTGGCCGGCCGCTTCCCGCAGGTCGCCAAAGGCGACCGCTTCCCCGCGGTGCAGCGACGCGCAGCGGAGCGCACCGCTGGCTATCGGCGCCCGGCCCGGCTCTTCCGAAAGCCCACGCCCAAGCGCGCACCGCCGCCATAGCCGGCTTCCATGAACGGCACGGTGCCGCGCCACTTCGGGCCCTCGACGCCGATCACCACGGAGAGCACGCCGCGCCAGTCGCCCACGCGGTCGTAGCGCGCTCCCACGCCGCCGCCGACGTACGGTGCCCAGCGCGCGCGAAACTCCGGGTCGAGCAGGAATCGCCCGGTCAGCTCGGCGCGAGCGCTCAGACCGCTCTCACCGTCGCGCCAGGATTCGCCCGCCGCACCCACGATGGCGACCCGCATGTTGGTTCCCGCCGGTGCACTCAGCTCGAGACCGGCCTGAACCGCCGTAATGTCCGCCATGAAGACGTCCACGCGGCCGGCTGGCTGCAGTTGCGCTGTCCACTGCGCCGCAGCGGCCCGGGCGCCGGGCGCCACCAGCAGCGCCACGACCAGCACGGCGCCCCGGCGCGCACACATCAGGAGCGAACCCGTGTGCGGTGCAGCATGAGCGTATAGTCGGCTACGGCCCACGCCGACGTGACGGCCAGCAGTGGAATCAGCGACGGCAACGCCGCGGGCCGCACCAGCAGCAGGAGCAGCACGAGCAGTTGCAGCACGGTGACGATCTTGCCGGAGAGTCGCGCCTTGAACATGCTGGCCTTGAGCCCCGGCGTCACCGTGGCCACGAAGAAGCCGATCACCGTCATGATGTCGCGCGACAGCACGACCAGATAGTCGCGAGCCGAGATGGCGCCGTCGGCCAGGAACGCGGTCACGGCAATCAGAACGAACGTCTTGTCGGCGATGGGATCGAGCAGCGCGCCGAGCTGTGAGGACTGTCCCCGGCGCGCGAGCCAGCCGTCGAGCAGATCGGTGAGTGCCGCCAGCCCCAGGATCCACGCGCGCATGCGCACGCTGCTGCTGGCCAGGAAGGCCGCCGCCAACGGGAATCGCGCAAGCGACAGCAGGTTGGGAACTGTCAGGATGGACGTACTGCGCACGCGCGAAAGCTACGGGAGTGCGCCGGCGCGAGGAAGACGCATGAGCGATGCGCCAACCGCTGGCAATCGGACCGCATCACGGCTAACCTCTGTCCACCCGTGACGCCGGGGTCGGATGCCGCGTCCCGGGAAGGATCGCCATGTCCACGGTACCCGCCTTCACGCATCTCATCGCCGATCTCGTCGGCGTGTCGCCCGCGCAGCTCGCCGATTCCGCGGCACTGGGCGGGTTGCTCATCGCATCCGCGAGCGCTGCGGGGTTCACGACCGTGGGCGCGCCGGTGGTGCGGCAGCTTCCCAGTGACGATGTCGCCGGAGTGCTGCTGCTCGAGGGATGCCATATCGCGCTGCACGCCTTCCCGGCGCGAGCGCTCCTGCTGCTGGATGTGCTGACCTTCGGCACGCACGACGCGCGGAAGGCGCTGGACGTCTTCGCGCGCCGGCTCACGCCCCGGGAGATCCGCAGCGAGACGCGCGCGCGCGGATGAGCGGGCTGCTCGATCCGCGGCACCTCGCTACCGCGCACCTGGTGATGTGCGCCGTGATTCTCCTCTGGAATCTGTTCACGGCGGCACGCACATCGGCAATCCGCTCCATTCCGCAGCCCGTGGCAGTCGTGAGCGCGTTCGCCGGCCTGCTGCTGCTGCCCGCGCTCGTCGCGCTGCTCGTCACCGATTCCACGGTGACCGGGAGCGTGCTCTACTCCATCGCGTGGCTCTGGCCGGTGACGGTCGCGCTCATCACGGCGCAGACTGTGCTGTCGGCGCGCTTCAAACTGGCGTCGCCGGCCGTGACGTTCTTCATTGCCGCGTACGATGTGCTGGTGACGCTCATTGCCGTGTCGCGCTACTGGATGTCCGTGAGCGACGCGGTACCGACGGCGCTCGTGGCACTCGTGGCAGCCGAGCGCGGCGCCATCGCATTCAGCGCGCAGCCACTGGCGCTGCTCATGCCGTGGTTCCTGTACGTTCCCATCTTCGCGCCCGTGAGCCCGGGGCGGGCCGGATCGGGGGCGGCGTTCCGCACCCTGCTGGCCACCGTCGCGGCGGCATGGACCGCACTCGTCGTCATGAACCTCCCGGCCGGCGCGCGCGCGGTCACCAGCTATACGCGATATGCGTCGGAGCGGCTGCAGGAGCGCCCCGACAGCGACTTCGTCGTCGGACTCAAGATCCTGCCGGTCATTACCGGCGCGCCGCAGGCCACGGTGCTGCGCAACGATCTCGCGCTCACGGACTCGGTTGGGGCGGGCGCGCTGAGCGTGTACGTCGCTCCGGCCGGTGTAACCAACCTTGCGCTCGACTCGCTGGCGCGCGCGCTCGACGAAGCCCGCGGCGACAAGGTGCTCATCGTCAGCCTGGACCTCTCCGGTGCCGCTCCGCTGCCGGCCGCTGCGCGCACACGCTACTTCCGCTCGCGTGTGGCGAACGTCGTCCGCATTGCGAACCAGTTGCGCCCCGATTACGTGGTCCCGGTCGTGGATCCGGCGGGTGCGGCATCGCGCGCGCTCGGGGGCGTGCCGACGAACGTGTGGATCGACTACCTGCGCGACGCAGCCAATGCCGTGCATCGCGCGCAGCCCAGCGTGCACGTGATGGCGCACGTGGGCGGATTCGGCGCGCGCGACAGCAGCATCTTCGCCTGGGCGGCGTCGGGCAGTTCGCCCGTGGACGCCGCCGCGATCTCGCTTTTCCCATGGCTGGGCGGTGCCGCCGCGCTCGACGCCCGAACCCGTACGGCGACCGGGTGGCTGCGCGCCGATCGGACGGAGAAGCCCGTGTGGGTCCTCGCGGCCGGCGGCTTCCCGCTGGCCCAGGGCGGCCTGAGCCAGGCCCGGGCCATCTGGGGCGCCCTGGCCTGGGCCACGAGCCAGCAGGCCGTGAAGGGGCTCATCGTGTACGAAGCGAGCGACTACGCCGAGCCTCTTGGCCTGCGATCCGCCGGCGGCCGGGTGCGGACGGCGGCATTGACCGTGCGGCAGACCGTTCGCGCCCTCGGGGAGTGACAGGGGGCAGCCCAAGGGGCAGCCCCTGGGGCTGCCCCCCTGGCTGACCTCAGGCACGAACTTGCGAAAGGCACTATATTTGAAGGATGGCCTTGCGGTGCCGTCCGCCACGACAGTGGTTGGGCTCGTGACCGCGGGCGCCAGAGTTCGTCAGTTCATTGATATCCTGTTCACCTTTTTCGTAAATCATCGTTTGTCAGATCAGTACCACGACTCTCCGTACCGCGACGTTCCAGCAGCAGCAGCATCCAGGCACTCGCCGTCAACCCGACCACACCGCGACTCCCCTGCCTCAGGCCGGGGGTCCTCGCCGCGCCGCAAGTCATCCGGCCGCTCCCGCCGCGGATCGGCGCGCGTCAAGCCGGCACCAGTCGTCCACCTCACGTCCCATCCCACCGGGCGCAGCGCGTACATCGAAACGCGCAGCTGGCTGCTGGCCCAGCACGGACCCGTGTGTGCCTACTGCGGGCGCCCCTTCAAGGATTCTGTCATGACGCTGGACCACGTGGCGCCACGACGCGGACGCACGGCGTACGACCGTCGCGACAACCTCGTGCTCGCCTGTCCGGGGTGCAACAGCGCCAAGCGCGACCTGGCGCCGATTGCCTTCCTGCTCGCCCGCCGCAGCCGCGCGGTGCACCTGCTGCGCTTTGGCGCGCACCTGAGTCCCATGCTGGTGGAGCTGGCCCGGTCGCTCGTCCCGCAGGACGCGGGCACGGACCCGCAGTGGGACGCGGCCGACGACGACGAATCGCCGTACCGCGACTGAGCGGCGCCGGCGCATCAGCCGGTCGCCCGCCCTGCCGTTCGAGATTCGTTCGTCACCCATACAAGGCCTCGGTGCCTTTGCCACGGCGCCCATTCCGGCCGGAACACGCCTCATCGAGTACACGGGCGAACGGCTGACGCCCGCGGCGGCGGACGCGCGCTATCCCGACACGCCCCTCGAGCGGCACCACACCTTTCTCTTCGCGATCGACGATGACGTCGTCATTGACGCCGCCGTGGGCGGCAACGACGCGCGCTTCATCAACCACTCGTGTGAGCCGAACTGCGACGCGGTGATCGAGGACGGGCGCATCTGGATCGAGACGATTCGCACGATCGCGGCCGGTTTGGAGCTGGCGTACGACTACGCCTACGTGCTCGACGAGCGTCACACACCCGCAGCGAAGCGCCGCTATCCCTGCCACTGCGGTGCGCCGCGCTGCCGGGGGACCATTCTCGCGAAAAAACGCTGAGCGCCCGCACGCGGTGACGTCGAGCCGGCATGATTTTCCGGTCTTACGAAATCGGCGGCCCGGCGTATAATCTCCCGTCAGCCGTCCCAGCCGTGCCAACCGTCCCAGCCGTCCCAGCCGTCTGTTCATCCCACTTCGTCACATCCCGCTGGTCTCCCACTCCGGGTGCTTGCCCGGAATGGGCACACTCTCAAGGGGCACCATGTCTGAGCCGAAAATCGCCACCAAGCTCATTGACTCCAGGGACTGGATCAAGCACACCGCGTCGGTCGGCCGACCGCGCAGCCGTGAACTGAAGGCGCTCGATGCCGCGATTCTGGCGCACCAGACGCAGATGACGAAAACCACGCTGCTGGCCGTCAGCACGAAGTTCGCTGCCTGGAAGAAGTCACACGGTCCGGGCGCGGAATGGAAATCCTCGACGCGGAACAAGGACAAGTATCTCGACCTGCTCGAGACGCTGCTCGTGTCGGGAGCGGACAGTGACGAGGCGTGGGGCACGGTGCCCGATTTCATGCACGAGAGCCTGATCAACTCGCGGCTCGGCGTGCTGTATCTCTTCGCGAATCTCAGCGTCAGCCCGAGAATCTTCAATGTCATTCTCGAAGGCGGCATGGGAATCGTAGGTAGCGCCGTCGGCTATGCCGGGGCAAATCTGTCGGAGGGCGGACTGGGCAACGCCGCCGCCGTCACGACCGGCCTGACCATGCCCACCGTGATGGTTCCCGGCAACCTGATACTCGAGTCCTCGTGGGACGCCACGAAGGGCGCGATGCGCACGCCAGGCGCCATGGCGACGCTGCAGAGCTTTGCGACCGCGGTGCGCCGGTGGTTCCAGGATTTCGCCAACAAGGTCCTGGAGGAACTCCGGAGCAAGTGGCGTTGCGAGCTCCCGGCCGCGCTGGTGAAGTCGGCCATCAACGCCGCGTGCTCCGCCACGCTTACGGCTGCCACCGCGGGGCTCATCTCCGGCGCGCTGGATCTCACCAAGGGTACGATTGCGTCGGTTGACGCGGCCATCACGAAGATTCGCGCCTGGCGGTCATCGAAGGACGTGGAGTTTGCCTCCGGCCACCCAACCACCGTCGTGGATACGATTCACCGGGCCATGTGGGCGAGCATCGGCGAGGGACTCTGGACGATGCTGAAGGGAGCCGCCAGCATGGCGCTGACGGCGGCGACCGCCGGCGCCGGCCTGATCGCCGGAATCGTGATCGCGGGGGCGGAGATGCTCGCCAAGCTGTTCTGGCGATTGTACGAGGTGACGGCGATGGGGCGGTTCTTCGGTGAGGCAGCGGAGCACTGGCGCAACCGTGACAGCGCTGACGCGCTCCACCTGCAGCCATTCCGATTCTCCCGGTGGTACCGCAAGCACGTGCTGCTCGCACCGGCGTTGACCGTGCTCACGCTCAACTCCGGCATTTGCGGCGACAAGATGACCTACCTGTCCATGTTCCGCGATGACGCGAGTCAGATCTCGAGCGCGGAATTCCAGCGCGGAGTGGAGCACCTGGATGGACTCAAGGTGTGGGGGGTGGATTATCTCAAGAGCTGCGGCTTCTCCTTCAGCTCGGGAAATGACATGGTGAGCCGGCTGGTACACTTCGCCCAGGGGGGAGGCGGTTCGACGGTCGTGGCCCACCAGGCGAACCTCACCGGCGGCGGGAAGGTGTGGGACTACGTAAAACGCGCGGCCGCATCCTGACCTGCATCCCTGGCGGATGCTTCTCCTCGTTCCGCACCGAATTCGCCCGTCTGCTCCAGGCTCCGACTCCACCGTCCATCCACTCGTACGGCTCGGGTCGTACGACATTCCGCGAGGCGCCCCAGTGAAACATGGAACTGGCTTGCTGATTGCCCTGTGCCTGGTGACCGGATTGGCCACCGCAGTGACCGCCCGGTCACAGGCGACAGATGCTCCGGTCGCCGCGGCGCCGTCCCCGCAAGTCACACCGGCTGCCACAGCGGTTGCCATACCGGTTGACATACCGCCATCCCCACTGGCTGCGGCTGCCAGCTCGTCATTCGACGCGAATGCCGCGACGGACGCGTACATGGCGAAGTTGTCGCCCGAGGCGAGGGCCCGCTCCGACGCGTACTTCGAAGGTGGCTACTGGCTGCTGCTCTGGGGCTTCCTGTACGGGCTGGGCGTGGCGTGGCTGCTGCTGGGCACGCGGCTCTCGGCGCGCATGCGCGACGTGGCCGAGCGCGTATCGAAACGCACCTGGTTGCAAACGGGCATCTACGGCGTGGAGTACATCGTGCTCACCGCCGTGCTCGGATTTCCGCTCACGCTCTACAGCGACTTCATTCGCGAGCATCAGTATGAGCTCTCGAATCAGAATTTCCTCCAGTGGATGCGCGATCAGCTCGTGGGGCTCGGCGTTGGCGTGGTGCTCGGCGCCATTGCGCTGGTGCTGGTGTACGCCGCGATCCGTCGTTCGTCACGCAACTGGTGGCTCTGGGCTACGGGCGTGGCACTGGTGCTCATGGTATGCCTGGTGGCGCTGGCGCCGGTGTACGTCGCGCCGCTGTTCAACACCTACCGGCCGCTTCCCGAGAGCCCGCTCAAGGGGCAGATCCTGTCCATGGCGCGCGCCAATGGCATCCCGGCGCGCAACGTCTACGAGTTCGACGCGTCGAAGCAGAGCAAGCGCGTGAGCGCCAACGTGTCGGGCATGTTCAACACCGTACGCATCAGCCTCAACGACAACCTGATGAACCGGGCGAATCCGGCGGAAGTGCGGGCGGTCCTCGGCCACGAGATGGGTCACTACGTTCTCAACCACGTGTACAAGGGCGTCGTGTTCTTCGCCGTGCTCATTGTGATCGCGTTCGCGTTCGTGCAGTGGGCGATGACCCGCCTGCTCGGGCGCTACGGCGAACGCTGGGGAGTTCGCGGCGTGGGCGACGTGGCGGGACTGCCGCTTCTGGTCGCGCTCTTCTCGGTGTTCCTCTTCGTGATGACGCCGGTGACGAATACGATCACACGGACCTTCGAGGCGGAAGCGGACATGTTCGGGCTGAACGCGTCCCGTGAGCCGGACGGATTTGCCGAGGCGGCGCTGCAGCTCTCGGAATACCGCAAGATGCATCCTGGCCCGGTGGAGGAGTTCATCTTCTTCGACCACCCGAGCGGCTGGAACCGCATTCACCGCGCGATGGTGTGGAAGGGAGAGAATCTCACCGGCACGAACGACAGGTAATGGAGAACGGAAACGAGACGGGGTCAGCCACGACGCGTGGCTGACCCCGTTTTTCGTTCACGACCCGACTGCTCCGCTCTCACACCTCGATTTCGTCCACGTAGCACCAACGCCAGTCCTCACCGGGCTCGAAGGACTGCACGATGGGGTGCCGGGTGCCGTGGTAGTGCTTGCTTGCATGCTTGTTGGGCGACGAGTCGCAGCATCCCACGTGTCCGCAGGTGAGACAGAGGCGAAGGTGGACCCACGAGTCGCCCGAGCGCAGACATTCCTCGCACCCCTGCGGCGTGCGGGGCTCTACATCGCGAATCTGATCGAGGTGTGTACAGGCGGTCGCCATGTTCTTTCCGGAATGAAGGGTGTCATTGGCCAGGCCGCATGCATCATGCCCGGCGCGATGCAATCAATCTACGGGCTCGCGGTCCGTTGGCCGCCCTGGCCGCGGACAATGCCTTCCACCAGGCGCTCCTCACTGAAGTATCGCGCCGCCACGTCCCGCATTTCCTCCGCAGTCACGGCGCGAATGGACTCCTCATACTCGTCCAGTTCGCTGAGCGAACCAAGCAGCCAGGCATCGAGAATCTCGGCAACAACGGCCGCGCCACTCTGCTGGCGAATGGCGTGCGTGCCGATGGCGTAGCCCTTCGCCCGCGACAGCTCCTCCGCGGTCACCGGCGCATCACGCAGCTGGGCGACCTGATCCAGCAGGCCGCGGCGTGCGACGGCTTCCTTCTCGGGTGACGTCGCGATGTACGTGACGAAGAGCCCCGCCACTCGCCGCGCCGACGCGAACGCCGACACCGTGTAGGCG
>JBOHTE010000802.1:0-5410 GCA_050733555.1 Gemmatimonadaceae bacterium
ACCATCCCAAGGGCGCGCCGCCGTCGACGAATACCTTCTGGCGTGAGTTGGCCTTTCGCAACTATGCAGATTACGCCGAGACCGCCGAGTTCCGCGCCGGCCTCGACGAACTGTTGTCCCTCGCGAGCACCCATCGGTGCGCGATCATGTGCGCCGAAGCGGTGTGGTGGCGCTGTCATCGCCGCATCATCGCCGACTACCTGCTGGCCAGGCGCATTCCGGTGGAGCACATCATGGGGCCTGGCAAGGTGACACCCGCCACACTCACGCCGGGCGCGCGCGTACTGGCGGATGGAACGCTTCAGTTTCCGTCTGACGCGGCGAGCTGAAGTATTCCATGATGGTTCTTCAGGCGATCGAGTGGGTACGGCAGGGTGAGCCATTTCTCTCGCATCCGCTTGACTGGTCGATCGGCGTAGCGGTGCGATAACGCCTGAGTAACGCCTGTCGCGAAGATTGGATCGCGTACTGGCAGCTGGGCCAAGCCTGCCGCTCGCTGCGCGAACTCTCCGGCCTTTCACTCCTGGCGATGGAGCGCGAAGATGAGGACTATTGGCGCGCTGGGTGTCGATGGTTGCGCTATGCTCGTGACGATGGCGGCAGCCGGAATTGCCGCTGCGCGCGTCGCGACGGTCAGCGCCCAAAGCGTCGCCCCCGTGCTGCGGTCGCCCCCGGTCGCTCCCGTCCGTCCCGTCGCCGACGACCACTTCGGTACAAGAATCGTCGACAACTACCGCTATTTCGAGAACCTGAAAGATCCAGAAGTCCAGGAGTGGATGAAGGCGCAGGCCGACTACGCGCGCGCGACGCTGGACGCGCTGCCCGGACGCGTCGGCGCCGCTCGATCCGTCGCCGTGAAGCTGCCGAGCGCCGACTCGACGCTCGTCATTTTGCTCGGCACCGGGAATCCGGTCCCGGATCCCGAGGCAGCAGGTCCCGCGACGGCTGTCGTCGTTGGCCCGCGCGTCTTCCTGTTCGACGCCGGAGCCGGCGTCATGCGCCGCGTGCGCGCGGCGAAGCTCCCGACCAGCGGTCCGACCGCGCTCTTCATCACGCATCTGCACAGCGACCACACGCTCGGCTATCCCGACGTGATTTTCACGACGTGGGTGATGGGACGAACCAAGCCGCTCGACGTGTTCGGCCCGCACGGCCTGCAGTCGATGACGGACCACATCATCGCCGCGTGGAAAGAGGACATCGACATCCGCTCGCATGGTCTCGAGCACCGCGCATCCAACGGCTACGCCGTGCGCGTGCACGAGATCGCGCCGGGCGTCGTGTATGACAGCGGCGGCGTCAAGATCACCGCCATCCCGGTGCTGCACGGCAGTTGGAAGGAAGCGTATGGCTATCGCATCGACACGCCCGACCGCTCCATCGTCTTGTCAGGCGATACGCGGCCGTCGCAGGCGATCGAAGAAGCCGCGCGCGGTGTCGACGTTCTCATTCACGAGGCGTATCCGGAATCGGCCAACCTCACGCCGAGGGACTCGGCGTTCGCGAGCTATCGGCGTTCGTTTCACACGAGCGCCGTGGAGCTGGGTCGCTTGGCGGCGATCGCGAAGCCGAAAATGGTCGTGCTGTACCACCACGTGCTGCCGCCGGACGGAGGCGCCGCTCTCATCGCGGCGGTTCGCGGAGCAGGCTATCAAGGGCGCGTCATCTTCGGGAAGGACCTCGACCGGTTTTGAGCGATGATTTTCTGCCGACAATTCGCATTGAGAAACGTGCACATTCCCCAGGCCGGCGTCATGCTCGCGTGGACGACGCTGCTCGCAACATCGGGTCGGTCGTCTGTGTTACCGGTTCTGGTGCCGAACCTCAATACAGCCTCCGCCGGTCGTCTGTCGAACGGCGTGTTGTCGGTCGACCTCGACGTCACGACCGCGAGCTGGAGTCCCGAGGCGACGCGACTCACCATGGGGGACGTCGTCGCCTTCGCCGAGCGGGGCAAGCGGCTCACCAAGCCGAACACCTGGAAGGATTTCATCGCCTGCGCCGAATATCTGATCGCGAAGGGATACACCTCGCCGTCGAAGCTTGCGGGTGAGGGCGGCAGCGCCGGTGGCATCCTGATTGGCCGCGCGCTCGAGGAACGCCCCGATCTCTTCGCCGTCGCGATCGCGCACGTTCCGATGGCCGACGGGCTGCGCTTCGAGACGACCGCAAACGGCGTCCCCAACATTGCCGAGTTCGGGAGCACGAAGACGGAAGATGGGTTTCGCGGACTGCTCGCGATGAGCCCATATGCCGACGTCGAGGACGGCGTGAAGTACCCGGCCGTGCTGGTGACCACGGGGATCAACGATCCGCGCGTCCCCGCGTGGATCCCCGCCAAGCTCGCGGCACGCCTGCAGGCCTCCACCACGAGCAGCAAGCCGGTGCTGTTGCGCGTCGACTACGATGCGGGGCACGGCGGCATCGACGCGACAATACGCCAGGGCGTCGCTTCCTTTGCGGACACGTTCAGCTTCGCGTTGTGGCAGAGCGGCGATCCGGCGTTTCAGCCGACGCATTGAACGACCAACGACCGGCTGAGGGAGGGCGACATGCATCGCGTCTGCACGCTCGCAATGGCCTTGCTGGACACGGGATTGATCGTATCCACCGCCCTCGTTCCCCGAATCGAGGAGCGGCAGGATGTGGGGATGCTGCAGTCGCGCCGCGATCTCGATTTTCTGGGTGAAACGCGCGGGGCCAACCGAGACGGCGAGCTCGTGGCGCAGCACCTTGATCGCCACCTGCCGATGGTGCTTGAGATCTTCGGCCAGGAACACCGTAGCCATCCCGCCCTGGCCCAGCTCACGCTCAATGCGATAGCGAGCGCCGAGTGCCGAGTGCCGCCTGGAGCTGGTCGATGGTGGTCATGATGCCCTCGACGTGCGACGCACGCGGATTCCGGGTCGATTGGCCATCGTCGTTCGACCCGCCGAACATCCCCCCAACATGCCATCGACGCTGAGCGTGTGCCAGGCGGCCCGGCTCACTCGCACATGGCGTCCGGCTCCGCCTGTGATTGAATTTCCTGTTCTGATGACCAGTCTGGTCAGCGCCTCAGGTAACCCGGGACGACTCGCTGCCGGCGTTGCGGCGCTTCCGTTGCCTCGCGCACCTCCGGACCAGCACCACAACGCGGTGCTTACCGCTGAACGATCCGTGTCATCCACGCATCGGCATGGTAGTCTCGCACCGTAACCACCGCATGATCGAGGTCGGCCGCGACGGAGACATCGGAGACCGGGCGCGGGATCGTGCCCAGACGCTCCATGCGCCCCGGACCGCGGAGCCGGTACAGTGTTACTGTCTGCTCGGTCTCGAACACCTCCAGCAGCATGGAGCCATCGGGGAGAAATGCGGTCCCTCCGTTCTCCGCAAGCACGGCAGCCCACGGGGTGTCGGAGCCATCGTCGAGGGAGATCACGCCGATGTTCAGGCCGTCCTCGTGAGACGAGCCCCAACCCAGATAGCTGATGCGATGGCCGCGACGATCGGCAAGCATCTGTCCCAGACTCCAGAGCCAGAGCGGTTTGGGGAACACGCGCGTGTGGTCGCCCTGTCGCACGACGACTCGATCTCCCGCCGCAGGGATCCAGGCCCATCCGTTCGCTATCGGGTTGAAGTCCACGATGTCCGAATCGGGAGGGAGGTCGAACCCACGCACTTCGGCGCCGCTCCGCACGTCCACCAACGCCAGGTGGACCTGGTGGGGAGTGGGTCTCGTTCCTATGGAGAGTGTCACTGAGTCTATCCAGTTTGCAGCGATCAGGCTGCCCGCGACATTGATCCGCGTCTCCGTCGTTGCGGCGTACGGTGTCACGTCGATGCGCTCTTCCGTGGCGCCGCCTGCGGCGGTTGGAAGCTCGCGAACCCACCGCAACCGTCCACCGTCCGGCGAGATCTCCACCTGCAGCGGGGCCGACGCGCGCGCGATCTGCTGCGAGTCGGGAAGCCGTCCGGCAAGCAGGTCGGCGAACGTGGTTCGCCATACGCTGTAGTCGTACGCGCCCTGATCCATCACCAGGTTTCGCCCGTCGGCCGTAACCGAGAATGCGTCGATCGGTCCGGGGATGGTATCCCAGCCAGCCGCGAATCGGCCGGTCGTCGGATCGATTGGGACGCGCAGCACGGATGCGCCGGAGCCGGCCAACCACAGCGCGTCGCCCGCTTCCTGGCCGGCCAGGATGCCGAAGCCGGACGTAAGGCGGCTGGCAACCTTGCCACGCCGATCGAGTATTTCCCAGTGTCCGGTTTGCCCTTGGCCCACTTCGGTGATGATCCATCGTGTACCTGGTACTGCGAGCACCCTGCCGATGCCCGACCCGGACGCGTGCACGCGAATGCTGTCCCGCGCATCGCCGCCGAGCGTCGTCACTCGGAGCCAGAAGCCCGAATCCTGGCCCATGGGCGGACCCAGGAGGAGTGAGTCGCCGCCTGCGAGAAAGGTCGCTACTCCTGCCGCGACAAATCGCGGCGTGCCCCCGAGCGCCGATACGAGGTAGGTTCCCCACCGCTTCTCTATGGTGCAGAATGCGAGCAGGTTGCGGCGGTCGGGGCTCCATTCCAGGCCGTATTCGGCCGTCGCGCCGCTTAGAATGGTGCGCGCCGTTGTGCCGCCCACGTCCTGCACCTGGATGTCATACGTGCAGCCGCGGTCGCCGCAGTGCTGCGTGAAATAGGCCAACTGCTTGCCATCCGCCGAAATCGCCGGAAGCAGGACATTCGCCGAGGTCGTGAGCTGCGTTCTCTCGCCGAGCAGGAGGCCGCGCCGCTTGTGGCCGAACTTGCCGGTGACGGCGAGCGCGGCGAACGCGACAACGGCAACGGTGGTCGCGGCGACCGCAGCGAGGGGGAGCACCCGGCGCCGGGTACGCGGCGTCGGTGTGGCATTGAACCCTGCTTCCAACGCGGCGATGAACTCCGCTGCGGTGCTGAACCGGTCGGCCGGCGTTTTCGCGAGCGCACGCGCGACCGCGTTGCTCACGCCATCGGGCACGGTGTCGCGCACCACGCGCAGCGGCGTTGGATGCTCGGTAAGGAGTTTGGCGATGATCGCCTGCGCGGTGGGGCCGGTCACGGGCGGCTCGCCTGCCAGCATCTCGTAAAACACGGCCGCGAGCGAGTACAGGTCGGTGCGCCCGTCGAGGCGGTGGTCGCCCGTCGCCTGCTCCGGACTCATGTACTGCGGTGTGCCTAACGACAGGCCGCTCTCGGTGAGCCGGTTGCCACCGGCTTCCTTCACGGCGAGGGCGATGCCGAAGTCCGTCAGCATCGGCTCGCCCTCCTGCATCAGGATATTCTCCGGCTTGACGTCGCGATGGATCACGCCCTGGCGGTGCGCGTAGTCGAGCGCGCCGGCCACCTGCCGCGTGATGGCGAATGCGTCGGCGAGTGCCAGTTGGCCTTCGCG
>JBOHTE010000803.1:0-1554 GCA_050733555.1 Gemmatimonadaceae bacterium
GGAAGAAGTGGCGAATCGGCGCTGGCTGATGTTGCAATTGGCGGAAGCTCGACCGCGCGAGGGCGGCGCGGGCGGTGAGGGCGGTGACGGACGTCGGGAGCGCGTTCGCCATCTGTCGTTTGACCCACGCGTTGGCTCGCTCTTCCGGATGGAGCTCCGGGGCGTACGCAGGCAGATATTCCATTGCGTCGTCTCAGGGGTGGGCGTTGAGAAACTCCATGACCGCGCGGCGGTGGTGTGCGTTCCAGCGATCCCAGATGCTCAGAAGCGGTGTTGCGATCTGGTGCCGGACATACTGGAGCGCCAGAAGCATGGCGGGCGTGTTCACGGCGTGCATTTGGTGTCGAGCATAGAGCCGGCCGTCTGGCGTGATACCGACACGACTCGAGATCTCACGCCGCCTGCTCAGGCGGCGGACCACCGGCGTCTCGCCTCGACGCGCCCAGGTCCGGCCCATCCAGATCCGGAAGGTGTGGCCGGTCTCGTCCCAGCAGAGAATGACCCGCCCCTCACGACGCGCCTTTTTTGTTCAATGCGGGCCACGTACGCCGTAACCACTCCGCGACAGCCGCTCATCCCGCTCCCGCGCTTGGCTTGCTGGTCCGTGCACGCTGAAGCCGTGCGCCTTCAGCGGTCGTTCCAAGTATCGATAATGGTACGCGACGCCGAACTTGCGCTGGACCACGTAGGCGATTCGCTGCAAGGTCCACTGTTCGGTCTCAAACCCGCTGGGCACCGCCCCACGATCGAGGATGCGGCCCAGCCGCTCAGCAATGACCACCTGCTGCAGTCCTGTACGAAACAAGCCGGCGGCCGCGAGCTCCCCCTCCTCCAGCTGCATCCGAGTCAGCTGACTCGGTCTCCACTCTGCCATACTACCAACTCCGCCATGCTCCTACCATCCCTTACGCAAGAATCGGGAACCTCAATAGCTCCTCGCTGCAAACCCGCAGTGCCAGAGCCACACGCGACAGGTGTTCTGTCGTCCGCGGGGACCAACCCATCTCATCACGGTCATAACAGTTTGCGATTGCTCGCCCGATCATCTACTTCGGGACGGATGTGCACACGGAGTCGCCTACAAGCGAGGTCCCTCCAGCGGACGCGAAGACGCCCGTGCGGCCCGATCGGCTGTCCAGTCACCTCCCGAAGGTGCACAAGTGGCTCGAGCACCTTGCGCGCGGCGAGCAGCGCGCCTGCTATACGTGCGGCGCCCGATCACACCGGCAGGCCGCGCAACCCCGCGAGCCGTGACGATTCCAGGTCGTCCCGATAGAACAGGTTGTACGTCTCGAACGGGATGAGGCGACGCGCATCGGGATGCACAATGTGGACGCACGTCTTCTTCACCGAGCGCACGTCGAAGGCGTACGCGTCGATGAACTGCATGATGAGCACGCGAAAGATGTTCGCGTAGCCAAGCTGCGACGGCGCCTGGATGGCCGGCAGGCAGCAGAGGAGGTCGCGCAGCGTCGCGGCGCCGGACTCGGGCGAGTGATTTGTCGCGAACAGCTTGAAGATGCCCTCGCGCACGGCCTCGTCCTGCTCATACAC
>JBOHTE010000804.1:0-2941 GCA_050733555.1 Gemmatimonadaceae bacterium
TCCCACGATTCCGCATTCCCGATTGCCGATACCCAAGGGAAGGGTGGCGGGGAGTGGTCGATTCCGCATTCCCGATTGCCGATTCCCAAGGGAAGGGTGGCTGGGCGGGGCGTCACCCCGCCGCCAACTGCTCCGTCATGAGTTCCAGATCGAATCCTTCCTTCCGCACGCGCAGATCGTAATACAGCAGCGTCGTGACCACTCCCACGAAGGGATAGGCGAAGCACATGACAATCGCGCTGAGTACGGCCGAGACGGTGGGATTGCGTGTCAGCAGCAGGTTCACGGCGAGGCTGAGGACGACGAACAACCCGATGTAGATCACCCACGCCAGGAGCATCGTCAGCAGCACGCGCCACATCTGGCCGCCGGCAAGGTGCCACGACCGCTTGAAGGAGTTTCCCACGCCAGTCTGTTCCAGCATGAGCACCGCGGTCATGAACAGCGTCCGAAGAACCAGATAGACCGCCGGAGCGAGGGCCAGAAGGAACAGCACGACGACCATCGCTGGGATATTGTTCCTGAGCAGCACGCCGGCGGCGATGCCCGGAATCAGAACCACCGCGACCACTCCAAAGCCAACGACGAGGCCACGCAGGATGGCCACGCCGATCAACCCCGGAAGGCGTTTGGCGGCGCTGGCCAGCGCCTCGGCGACGCGTGTCGTTCCATTGAGATAGGATTCGGAGACGGCGACGACGATGGCGCCCTCGACCACGGCGGCACAGATGCCGAGTAAGACGGAGAAGCCAAGCACCCGCGGCACGTCCGCGGGATTCGCCCCCATGACGACGACCACAATGATGTACGGCAGCAGGATCACCGCCGCCACGGCCGCGAGCTGCAGGTAGCTCTGGCGCAGGACGCGAAACGATGCGTCAACGATCTCGGTGGCGGAACGCGGCCTCAGTGGCGTGGCTGTCACGGTGTCTCCTGATGAAGAGATCTTGGTGGGTGTTCCCCTCTCTCAAGCAGTCCCGGCCATGTATATTCGTACCATATATTGGTATCAATTGAATTGACGAACAGGATCCTGTGAGCGATACGACGCCAGACCACGCGGCGACCCGCTCGTCCACCACCGACGGCCTGCCGGTTGCGCCGTCGCTGGGGCCGACGCTGGATGCCACGCACATGCCTCACCAGCGGGCCGAGAACTATCACCGCATTGCATTGATCAGCGGGCTCGCGATCCTCTGCGCCTTCGGCGCCGGGTTCATCGCCGTCGCTCTCATGCGGTTGATCGGACTCATCACCAATATCTCGTTTTTCGGGCGACTGTCCACCTCGTTCGCCTCGCCCGCGGGCAACCACCTGGGGTTGTGGGTCATCGCCATACCGGTCATTGGCGGGATCATTGTCGGCATCATGGCGCGCTACGGCTCACCGCAGATCCGCGGTCATGGGATCCCGGAAGCCATGGAACAGGTACTCTTCAATCAGAGCCGTATCTCGCCTCGATTGACGATCCTCAAACCGGTGTCGGCGGCCTTCGCGATTGGAACTGGCGGGCCCTTCGGTGCGGAGGGCCCGATCATCGCTACGGGGGGAGCGCTCGGATCGTTGATCGGGCAGCTCGTCAAGGTGACAGCGGATGAGCGGAAGGTCCTGCTCGCCGCCGGGGCGGCCGCCGGCATGGCGGCCACGTTCGGCAGCCCGGTGTCGGCCGTGCTCCTGGCAATCGAGCTGCTCCTCTTCGAGTATCGCGCGCGCTCGCTGGTGCCGGTGGCGCTGGCCGCCGCGACGGCGACCGCGGTGCGCATCGCCTTCATGGGCTCGGCCCCGATCTTCCCCATGGCGAACATCGTCGAGCCCAGCGGCCGCGCGCTCGCCGCGTACATCGTGCTGGGCGCCATCGTCGGCTTCTTCTCGGTGTACGTCACGCGCGCCGTCTACGTGCTGGAAGACGGCTTCGATAAGCTGCCCGTCCACTGGATGTGGTGGCCGGCGCTGGGCGCCGTCGTCGTCGGTGTCATCGGTTACTTCTCGCCGCACACGATGGGCGTGGGCTACGACAACATCGAGCACATCGTAGCGGGGAACATCGTCGGCACTTCGCTGCTCGCGCTCGTTATTCTGAAGTTCGTGTCGTGGGCCGTGGCGCTCGCGAGCGGCACGTCGGGCGGCACGCTCGCGCCGTTGTTCACCATTGGCGGCGGACTGGGCTCTCTGCTTGGCGCCGCGATCATTGCCGTCGCGCCGAGCCTGGGGGTGGACATCCGCATCGCCGCGCTGGTCGGCATGGCGGCCATCTTCGCCGGCGCGTCGCGCGCCATGCTCACGTCGGTCGTGTTCGCGTTCGAGACCACGCGCCAGCCGATCGGCCTGTTGCCGCTGCTCGGCGGCTGCGCCACGGCGTATCTCGTCTCGCTGCTCCTCATGAAGCACACGATCATGACCGAGAAACTGGCGCGGCGCGGAACGCGGATCGATTCCGAATATTCGGTGGACTACCTGTCGCAGCTCCTCGTGCGCGCCATCGCGACGCCGGACATTGTCGTGCTGCGCGGCAGCGACGCGGTGGAGGACGTGCGCGACTGGATGGCCTCGCGCGATCCAAAGTCATTGCACCAGGGGTTCCCGGTGGTGGACGACAACGGCAATCTCCTCGGCGTGGTGACGCGGCGGAACCTCCTGAACCTCGATCTGGACATCGAGTGCCAGGTGAAGGCGTTGATCACGCGCCCGCCCGTGGTGATCTACGACACGAACACCGCGCGTGAGGCCGCCGATCACATGGTGCGCGAGCAGGTGGGGCGCCTTCCGGTGGTGACGCGCGCCGCGCCGCGCCGGATCATTGGCCTGGTGACGCGGAGCGATCTCCTCACCGCGCACGCGCGGCGGCTGGACGATCGCGACACGCTCTCCCGGCAGATCGAGCTGGGGATGCCGGTGATTCCCTGGCACTTTGGGAGGGGGTAGCAGTCGCGCGAAGCGCGAC
>JBOHTE010000805.1:0-2402 GCA_050733555.1 Gemmatimonadaceae bacterium
GGAGCGGCCCGGTCCCGCGCGTCATGGCCATTCTCCTGGTGATTCCAGATTGAGAGTTGCGCCCGCAACCGCAGGGCGGCTAATTTACAAGGCTTCACCATCCCTCCCCCACGCGTTGGGGGCGGCTTCAGACCACAGGGAGGAATTGCCACACATGCCCCGCAGCTACGAGGCGGTCTACATCTTCGATTCGACGCTCGAAGATCCCGCCATCCAGGAAAAACTGACGCGTTTCCATGGCCTGCTCAGTGCCACCGGCGACATCGCGGTGAATAACTGGGGACGCCGGCAGCTCGCCTATCCCATTGGCACGCGCGAGAACGGCTATTACGTCGTCGCGCGCTTCGACGCGGATCCCGTCGTGCTGCCCGAGTTCGAGCGCGCGCTCAAGCTCGATGACGGCGTGGTGCGCTATCTGATCGCGCTGCACGAACACGAGGTCGGCGCACCGGCGCTGAGCGACGAGGAGAGTGCCGCGGTCCGTGCGCGCGGTGATGATGACGAGGAGGAGGACTAGTCCATGCGCCGTCAACAGAAGACCTGTCCATTCTGCGAATCCCGCGTGCGCTTCATTGACTACAAGGATGATCGCGCGCTGGGCCGCTTTCTGACCGACACCGGGAAGATTCTGCCGAGCCGCCTGAGCGGTGTGTGCGCGCGCCATCAGCGCCAGCTCTCCACCGCCATCAAGCGGGCCCGCTACCTGGCGCTGATTCCGTACATCCGGGGTCATCAGGCGTAGCGTATGACGAGTGGGCCGGTGCCAGCGCCACGCGGGCACGGATGGTGGCGCGTCGTCGTCGCGCTTGCGGCCTTCGTCCTCGTGCCGCACGTGCCGGGACTGCCTTCGGTCCTGCCGGTGGTGGACACGCTCGTGCTGCTCATCCCCGCGCTCGCGGCGTGCTGCGTGGTCGGGTGGCTCGAAGGCGGGTCGCTGGCGCTTGCTGTCCTGTGGAGCGCGCTGGCGGCCTGGATCTTCATGCTGCCCACGCCGCCCAGCGCGGGTGCCGCGTACTACGATCTCGCCCGGGGATGGGGGCTGATCATGGCGGGGGCGTTCGGCGTCATGTGCCTCACCGGGCGCGGCCGGCCGTTTCTCCCGCGCGCGCTGTCCGCGCTCGGGCTCGCGCTGCTGCTCTCGCTCGTACTCGTGGCATCCGGACGGCTCGAGCCGTCCGGGGCACAGCACGTGTTCACGGCCGAGTTCGACGCGCGCAACTCGGCGGCGACCATGGTCATGCAGGAGACGGCGCGAATCATCGGCGAGCGACTGCCCAGCATGGGGACGGTCGCATCCGAAGCCGTCACGCAGCGTATTCAGCTTCAGCAACTCCTGTCGCACGGCGCGGCGCCGCTGTTCCCGGCGATACTGGCGCTCGAAGGGCTCATGGCGTGTGCGCTGGCGTGGTCCGTCTATCACCGGATCAGCCGGGTGCGCATCGGTGCGACGCTCGCACCGCTCAAGCGGTTCGCCTTCGGCGACCAGCTCGTGTGGACGCTCGTCGTAGGGATCACGCTGTTGCTGTTGCCCACCCTCTCGCCGCTGGGCACGGTGGGGCTGAATCTGCTGCTGTTCTTTGGCGCGCTGTACGTGCTGCGTGGCTACGGCATCTTCGCGTGGTACGTTTCGCGACGCGTCGCCGTGACCAGCATCGTGGCGGCCATCGTGACCTTCCCGTTGTCGCTGGCGACGCTGCCGGCGGCTCTGGGTCTTGGTCTCAGTGACACCTGGCTCGACTGGCGCAGCCGTGTGGCGCCGCCACCGCCCCGCAGCGGACGGCGCCCGAATTCATGATCCGGTTTCAACCCCTATCACTGGTTGGGAGCACAGCAATGGAAGTCATCCTGCGTCAGGCCATCGAGAATGTCGGCAAGCCCGGCGACATCGTGAAGGTGTCCAACGGCTACGGCCGGAACTATCTCCTGCCCCACGGTCTCGCCTACGAGGCCACGCCGGGCAATCGCAAGCGGATCACCATGGAGCGATCCCGTCTCGAAGCGGCAGAGAATGATCGGCGGGAGACGGCGCAGGCGCTCGCCGGTCGCCTGGAGCAGGTATCGCTCACCTTCTCGGCGCGGGTGGGCGAGGAAGAGAAGCTCTTCGGATCGGTCACCACGGCGGACATCGTGCAGCTACTGCATGCCCAGGGCTTCCCCGAAATCGAGAAGCGGCAGATCGAACTGCACGATCCGATCAAGTCGCTCGGCATCTACAAGGTGCCCGTGCGACTGCACGCGGACGTGAAGCCGGAAATCCGCGTGTGGGTAATCAAGCAATAGCGTCCGGTACGGTCGCCGGCCGCGATCTGCGGTCAGCGACCTGCCGGTCGGGAACAGCGGTTCGTGCATGCGGCGCGCCGTTTCGGATTTTGAGTACGAATTCCAGATGGCGGGCATGAATT
>JBOHTE010000806.1:0-14003 GCA_050733555.1 Gemmatimonadaceae bacterium
GATCATGAGCGCGTGTCCTGCACCGGCAGCAGCACGTACGCCGTCATGCCCACGGCCAGGCGGCGGTCGTGGTTGTCCACGCGCAGGCGGATCTCGAACGTCTTGATGTCGCGCTTGGTGCGGCTCACGTCGCGCTGCGTGGCATACCCGGCGTCCACGGCACGGAAGAACACGGTGCCCTGCCGCTCCTCTCCCGAGGGCAGCCGCACGGTGAGGTGATCGCCGAGCCGCACGTGATCGATGTACGTCTCCTCGACATCCGCGCGCACCCAGAGGCTGTCCGGGTTGACGAGGGTGACGATGGGCTGGCCGGCGGTGACGTACTCGCCCGCACGGACGGCGCGCACGTTCACGATCCCGGACATCGGCGCGTGGATCTCGGCGTACGCCAGCCGTACGTCGGCCTTGCGCGTCTGCGCCGCCGCGGCGGCCTGGGACTGGCGCGCGCCCGCGAGCGCGCTCCGCTTCACGGCAACCTGATCCTCCGTGGCGCGCGCCAGGGCGACGGCCGCGCGCTGCGCATCCGCCTGCCGCGCCGCCGCCTCGAAGCGCGCCTCGGCGACGGTAAAGCCCGTATGCGCCGAATCCACCTGCTGCGGCGACACGGCGCCCGCCCGCAGCAGCGGCACGTAGCGATCGTACACGCGCCGCGCGTTCACCATGCTGGCGGAATCCTGCGCGGCCTGTGCGATGGCCGCGGCGAGCGTGGCCTCCGCCTGTCGTACCTGCTGCTCCGCCTCCGTCTCCTGGTAGCGCAGATCGGCCGCCGACTCCAGCACCTCGGACGCCATGGCCCGTGCGCTGTGCGCATAGTAGGTCTGGTCCGCCTGCAGCTCGTCCGGCGCGAGCACGGCGAGCAACTGATTCCGCGTCACCGAATCGCCCTCGGCCACGAGCAGCCGGCTCACCTGGCCGCTGACCTGTGGACTCACGATGACGTCGTTGGTGGTGACGATCCCGGTGAGCACGAGCGCGGCGGGCGCGCGCGTGAGCAGATAGACGGCGATGAGGACGGCGGCGATCACGGCGACGCCGATGAGGACTGCGACCTTGCGACGCATGCGAGAGCTCCCGAGCGGCGCCACACGGCGCCCGCAGTTCAAGTTCAAACAACTGTATAAAACGATTGTTTCACTCAGTCAAGAGGCGCCTGGGACCGCGCGACCGGCGACGGCATCGGCAACGGGGATTGCGAACCACGGCCACCGGCCATGTATTCTTCTGCGGGGAGGACCTCACGATGCTCACGATTTCACACTGGCGCCCCGCCAATCTGTTCGCGGCCTGGGGCGCGTACTGGGCAGGGCTTGCCGCAGTCACCCTCACGCCCACGGCGCTCGCGATCCTCCGGGCCACGTCCGGGGGCGCGCATCCCAGCAGCGCCAACGCCTCGCTTGGCGACAAGGGAATCAGCGTCACGGTAACGGAAGCCGGCAGGCAGACATTCATCGCGTCCGCGCATCTGCTGCCCGTGGCACTCTGGATCGCCGTGCCGCCGCTCACGCTGTTCGCGCTCTGGGCCTGGAGACGATCGCGCGCACTCGCCAGGCCGCAGGAGTCCACGACGCCCGCGGCGCTCGGCGTTCCCGCGCCGGATTTTGCTGCCCCGCCCTCACCGAAGTCCGCCCCCTCGCCCCTGCACTCGCGATCACCACATGCCTGATCTCCCGGCGCGGTCACGCGGCCGCCTCGCCCTGCTCCCGTTGTTCGCCCTGCTCACGGCCGGCCTCACGACATCCGCTCCTCCCCCGCGTGCCGTGATTCACACGGCCAGTCGCGCCGCGCCGGACTGGCGCGCGGCCGTGCGTGCCTTCGCCGAGGCGCATTTGCAGCACACCGCCTGGGGGCCGGCGCACGCGCGGCGTGATTACGAGACCACGCTCATGCTGGCGCGCGCCGAAAACCTGACGGTGGATGACGACGCACTCTTCGCCGCCGCGTATCTGCACGACATGGGCGGCATTCCGCCCTACGCGATCCCCGGCGTGGACCATGGCGACCGGTCGATCCAGCTCGTGGACAGTGTGCTGCGTGACGCGGGCTTCCCCATGGAAAAGTCGGCGCTCGTGAAGGAGATCATCGACCATCATCAGTACTACCGCCCGCCGGACACGCTGCGGGTCGCCGTGCTGTTTCGCGACGCCGACATTCTCGACTTCCTCGGCGCGATCGACGTGGCGCGCATCCTGTCGCTCACCACGCGGGAGAAGTTCACGCCCGACCTGCCGCACGCCATCGCGGTGATCAGGCAGAACATGCTCGAGATGCCGGCGCGGCTGCAGTCGGCCACCGCGAAGCGCGAGGGGCAGCGCCGCGTGCAGGAAATGCAGCGCTTCCTCGACGCACTCTCGACCGAAACGGACTCGCTGCGCATCTTGTAGCCACGCCGGAATCCCGGCGGACGCGGATGGCATCCTCGTCCCTTACCATTCGGAGCTCCCATGATCGCCCCCCGCTCTCGTCGCGTCACCGTCGCAGCTCTCGCCGCCGCGCTCGTCGCGAGCGCCTGCACGCTGCAACGCCGCGTTCCCGCCAGGGCCGCTGCCGCGACGGATGATCACGTGGCGATGATGTCGGCGGGCGAATTGGCCTCGCCCATCGTCTCCCGGCGCGCGGACCAGCAAGGCGTTCCCGGGCTGCCACCCAGCGCGAGCACCGCCGCGGCCCGCATCGCCGCCAGCCCACGCCACGCCGAGTGGGTGAAGATCGCCTGGGAACCCGGCTCGAAGGACTCGCTCATGGCGTGGATCGTCTATCCC
The DNA here is from genome assembly GCA_050733555.1 of Gemmatimonadaceae bacterium. Classification (GTDB taxonomy): domain Bacteria; phylum Gemmatimonadota; class Gemmatimonadetes; order Gemmatimonadales; family Gemmatimonadaceae; genus JADGGM01. Next base: position 2,760 of record JBOHTE010000806.1, read on the forward strand.
GCCACGTCGCGCCCACACACACCGGTAGTCGTGGTGGTGCACGAGATCTTCGGCCTGTCCACGTGGGTGCGCGGCGTGGCGGACCAGGTGGCCGCGGACGGCTTCATCGCCATCGCGCCCGATCTGCTGTCGCGCGTGCGTGGCGGCCCCACCGCCGACGAGCTGAAGGCCGATTCGGCCGTCAAGATCATTCGCGGCGTGAGTCCCGCCGAGCGTGCCATGGGCATCACCGCCGCGGCTCGATACGCCATGTCGCAGCCGTCAGCGGCACAGCGCTACGGCGTGATCGGCTTCTGCTGGGGCGGATCCACCACGTGGATCTACGCGGTGAATGGCGGTCTGCCCGGCTTCTCGGGGGGCGTCGCGTTCTATGGGCTTCCATACATGAACGCCGGCACGCCCATTGCCGACTCGCTCGCGAAGATCAGCGTGCCGGTGATGCTGCTGAGCGGGGCAAAGGACGCGCGGATCGGCTCCGCCATGCCGGCCGTGGACTCGGCCATGCACGCGCTGCACAAGGACTACTTCGGGAAGAACTACGAGGGCGCCATACACGGCTTCATGCGCGCGCAGGACGACCCCAGGGCGCAGCGGGATCCGGCGGAGGAGGCAGCGAATCTCGCGGCGGCGAAGGATGCGTGGCCGAAAACCGTGGCGTTTCTGAAGAAGCACATCAGGATGTGATCACACGGCGCAATTGCCGCTCACGCGCCGGCTCCGGCGCCGCGCGCCGCTGGGCGATCGCGCGCCGGTGCCGCACCATCCACCGCACGCGCCACGCCGAGACGATCGCTACCGCCATCACGCACAGCTCGATGTAGACCTTCTCGCCGTCCAGCCAGTCCACCGGCTTTCCCTGGAGCGTGGGGTCCGAAAAGAGCGAATGCGCGAAGAAGAAGATGGCGGCCGCGTAGGCGGCATAGTGCAGCAGCTTCCATGTGTGCCGTGTCATGCGCGATCGCGCGTACGATGTCACGACGACCAGCGCCAGGACGTAGAGCCCGATCGCGCCAAGCGAGTTGACCAGCGGCTGTTTCGGTGACTCGACCGGAATGACGACGTCGAAGACGCGGAAGCCCGCCGTCGACGAAAAGAGTACAATGACGGGATGCAGCGCCGAGGCGGCGAGCGCCGCGTAACCCGTCCAGTTGTGCACGCGAAAGTAATTGAAGCGATGATGCGGCCAGTGCGTCCACGGGTTGTAGCGCATGGAGAGCAGGAGGCCGAGCAGCAGATTGAGCGTCAGGAGGCCGAGGGCGACGAGACCGGCGTCGCTCGAGAGATCGATGGCGCTCACGCGAGCATGGGAAGGGGGGGAGGGGGCGGGTCGACGTGCTCGATGTACATACGCGGTGGCAGTGGCCCGCGCTGCACGACCGGAGCCGTGCAGGGTGCCCGCAAGCCCGTGGACGCCGGGTGTCACCCGCAGTAGAATCGTCGCCATGCAACCGCCACGACCGTCGCGACTCCGTCGCGCCATACGGGCCCGCGCCTTCGCTGCCGCTCTCATCGCAGCCGCCGCCCTCACCGTCGCCGCATCCGCCGCTGCACAGCGCCCGGTACTCTCGGCCAACGTGCGCCAGTACGTATCGGTCGACACCCCCGTCGTTGCCCTCACGCATGTCCGCGTGATCGATGGCACCGGCGCACCGCCGCGTGACAATCAGACGCTCATCATTCGCGATGGCCGCATCGCTGCACTGGGCAACGCGGCCGCCACGCCCGTGCCGGCCGGTGCACAGGTACTCGATCTCACCGGCAAGTCGGTCATCCCGGGGCTCGTCATGATGCACGAGCACCTCTACTATCCCACCGGCCCCGGCGTGTACGGCAATCTCTCCGAAAGCTTCACGCGACTCTATCTCGCGGGCGGCGTCACGTCCATGCGCACCGCGGGAAACGTGAACGGCTATGGCGAGATCAACATCGCCCGTGCCATCGAGCGCGGCGAGAAGCCCGGCCCGTGGATCGACGCCACCGCACCCTATCTGCAGGGCCCCGGTCTCGGCATCGGGCAGATGTACGAGCTGAAGAACGCGGATGACGCGCGCCGCATGGTGAACTTCTGGGCGGACGCGGGCGCCACGTCGTTCAAGGCGTACATGAACGTCACGCGCGCGGAGCTGCGCGCCGCGGTGGAGGAAGCGCACAAGCGCGGCCTGAAGATCACGGGGCACCTGTGCTCCGTCACGTATCACGAAGCCGTCGCAGCGGGGATCGATGACCTCGAGCATGGCTTCTTCGTCGCCACCGACTTCGTGACCGACAAGAAGCCCGACGTCTGTCCCGGGCAGAACACGGGCATGGCGGCGGTCGCGGCGCTCGACACCGGCGACACGCGCTTCAAGGCGCTCGTGCGCGATCTCGTGGCGCACCACGTGGCGCTCACGTCCACGCTCACGGTCTTCGAGACCTTCACACCGGGCCAACCCATGCCGCCCGGACTGGACGTGCTCGACCCCATCCTCCAGCAGCGCTTCGAGCAGTTTTACTCGCGCGTGCAGCACGATACGTCGTCGCTATACACCACTCTCTTCGCCAGGGAGCGCGCCATGGAGGTGCAGTTCGTGCGCGCGGGCGGACTGCTGCTGGCGGGGACCGATCCCACCGGCGCGGGCGGCGTGATCCCAGGCTACTCCGACCAGCGCGAAGTGGAGCTGCTCGTGGGGAGCGGCTTCACGCCGCTCGAAGCGATCCGGATCTGCACGTTGAACGGCGCCACGTACCTGGGCAGGGCCGGCAGCACCGGGTCCATCGCTGCCGGGAAGCAGGCAGATCTCGTGGTGATCGGCGGCAACCCCGCGGCCAACATCGCCGACATTCGCAACGTGGAGATGGTCTTCAGGCAGGGCGTGGGCTACGACCCCGCAAGGCTGATCGCGTCGGTGAAGGGGAAGGTTGGTCTGTTCTAGTGGTGCATTCGCGCCCGGCAGAGTGCCGATAACGGTCAGATAACGCCCCGATAACAGCCGGCCCGCATCATGGCCTCCGAAACGTCTCCCAACCCCTGTTTCGGAGCCCACTCATGAACATGCCGCTGACGGCAAGCCTCGCCACGATCCTGTGCGCGCTCGCCACAACCACCACCACCGCGGCACAGGACCCCTGCTCGCTGCTCTCGGCGGCCGAAGCGCGAACCTACGTCGGGACGCTCGCTTCCCCGCCCTATCGTGCGAGCGACGACCCGCCAGTGCCAAACACTCGCGGCGAGATCTGCGTCTATCGGGGAACCGACGGCCGCGTGCTCACCATCCAACCGGACTGGACCGGCGGCCAGGCGATGGCCGGCGCGCAGAACACCGTGACGTCAACCTCGCAATCGCTGGGCAAGGGCACCGGCCTGAGTGCTCCGGCGGGCAAGATCGCGCAGGAAGGGCCAGCCGGCCCGTGGGACAAGACGAACTGGTATCCTACCGGCACCCTGTTCGTGGTGAAGGGAAAGACCGGCGTGATCATTGACGTGAGTGGCGCGAGCGGGCTGCAGAAGGACGCGTACGCCGTGGCGAGAACGATCGTGCCGCGCATCGGCCACCCACTCGCGTATGACGGCGCCAGGGCCGTCGCGCTCGCACCAAAACCCATGAAGCATCCCGCAAACGCATGCCTTCTTGTGCCGCGTCCGGAAGTGGAGCGCGCCATCGGCGCCCTCGCCGGCGCACCTGTTCCCGACTCGTCGGGCACCGGTTGCACGTATCGCGTGGCCAGCGCCCAGGGCTCGCGCAGCTACACGGTGGAGTTCGTGTGGCAGGGCGGGCAGAAGAACTACAGCATGCTCAAGAACGGCCCGGCCATGATGAGCGGACTGCTGGGCACGCCATCAAGCACGCCGATGGATACGATGAAGCCCACAGGGAACATGGGCGCCATGATGTCGGGACTCATGAAGATGGCCACGGGCGCCCCCACGTCACAGGCCGCCGGGGCCCCGCAAACGGTGGGCTTCACCACCGACACCACGCTCAAAGGGCCGTGGGATCACGCCGCGCTCCTGCACGGCACGCAGCTCATTGCCGTGAAGCATGATGTGTTCGTGGGCATGGACCTGCAATCCGCCGACTATGTGAAGGCAAAGGCGTTGATGACGGCCATCTGCACGCGGCTGTAGCAACGCAAGCTGTGTCATTCTGAAGTGCAGCCCATGGCAAAGAGCGCGCAGCCAGCGTAGTGTCTTCACATCCGGTGGACGTAGCCGTGATGCGGACATTCCTGGACCAACGAATTCGTGTCTGATCTGTACGACGTCATCGTCGTCGGACTCGGGGCGATGGGCAGCGCAACAGCGTATCACCTCGCCCGGCGCGGGGCGCGTGTGCTGGGGCTCGAGCAGTTTGCGCCGGGACACACCCTCGGCTCCTCGCACGGCGACAGCCGCATCATTCGCGAGCTGTACTTCGAGAACCCGCTCTACGTCCCGCTCGTGCAGCGCGCCTACACACTCTGGGCGCTACTGGAAGAAGAAGCCGCGACAGTGCTGGTGCACCGAACCGGCGGACTGATGATCGGACGCCCATCGAGCAGCCTCGTGCACGGCGCGCTTCGCAGCGGAGAATCGCACGGTCTTCCCGCACCCGTGCTCTCGCCCGAAGAAATCCGCACTCGCTTCCCGGCGTTTCATCTCCCCGCGGACTTCGTGGCCGTCTGGGATGAGCGCGCAGGCTATCTGAACCCCGAAGCCTGCACGAGTGCGCACGCCGCGCTCGCCGAGCGATCGGGGGCGGTGCTCCACTACAACGAGCCGGTGACACACTGGATTCCCGACGGCAACGGCGTACGTGTCACGACGCCCGCGGGAGTGTACCGTGCCGCGCGGCTGGTGATCTGCGCCGGAGCGTGGACGAAAACAATGCTGGCCGAACTGGAGCTGCCGCTCGTTGTCGAACGCCAGGTGCTGGTCTGGCTGGACGCTCCGCGGCCGCGAGCGCTGTACAGCGCAAGCAAGTTTCCGATCTTCATCTGCGAGCTCGAGGACGCGACACAGTTCTACGGATTTCCGCTGCTCGATCGCGGCGTGAAGACCTCGGTCTTTCACGAAGGACGCCTAAACGAGTCGCCCCATAACGTGGACCGGGACGTCGTGCCGGCCGATGTCGGGACATTGCGGGCGAGGCTCGCCAACGTGCTTCCGGATCTCGCATCAGCCGCGGTACGGGAGACCGCCACCTGTCTCTTCACCAACACACCCGACCAGCACTTCCTCATTGATTTTCACCCGCACCATTCGCAAGTGCTGCTGTCCAGCCCCTGCTCCGGCCACGGATTCAAGTTCGCGAGCGCGCTGGGTGAAGTGCAAGCGGAACTGCTGCTCGACGGGCGCTCGAATCTTGATCTGCGGCCATTCAGCCTCTCGCGCTTCCGGAGTGAGTTGCGGCCGGGCGTTTCAACGGGCCAGGACTGAGAGCGCGCAGTCGCCCCATGACAGCACGACCGGGCCGTCACTCACAGCAGTACCACGGCCGCAGCCGTCGCGATCAGCAGGACGCTCCAGATCACGTTGAGGTTGACCCACGCGCGCCGGAGGATGCGCAGGCCCACCTTCTCATACACCACGACGGCCACCAGGACCGTTACGACGAGATAGCCGATGGTGTGAATCAGCGGGGCGGCCACGCCGATCACGTCCACGTTGCTCATCCCCACAACAGGAAGGGGCGCGAGCTGAGCGGCGGCGGCCCACATGGCGTGATGCTGGTGCAGCGCGCCCGCCGGACCCGGCGCGGCGGCGCCGAGAATGAATGGGAGTACCATGAGACCGGCGCCATCCACGGTCGCCATGAGGAACGACCAGGTGGCCAGCTCACGTGCGTTGACGCGCATGCCGCGGAGGCGGACATGGCGGTGACGCACGAGACCCTGGATGCCCACCACGAGCAGCGCCGCGCATACGATCCAGCGCAGCCATCCGAGCGAGAGTACCGTCCCGAGCGTGATCGCCAGGAGTACGGCCACGCCGATGGCGAGCGCATGACCCAGGGCAAGCGGACCAAACGCGCCCCAGAGGGCGCGCCGGTCACGCTCCTGCAGCCCTCGTCCCACCGCGAAGAGCCATCCCATGGCCGGATTGATCCCGTGCAGTGCGCCGAGGAGGAACAGCGCGAGCCAGGGAACGGACGAATGCTGCACGATCACTCCGCGTAGCAGAACGAGTCCGACGACGCATCGCCTCCCTGGAGCCGCACCTGATGCGGGCGAAGGCCCGGCTCCACCTCCATGAAGAAGCGTTCGTCGAACGCGATGCCGCCCGTCGGCGCGGCATCGATCTTCGTCATCCACCCCGAAATGCCATCGGGGTAGAACTGCGCGTCCCACGACGAATAGAGCCCGTTGGTCAGATACACGCGCCGGCCATCGCGGCTCACCTCCACCATTTGCGGCCCACCGTTCAACGGACGCGTGGTGTGCGACGGGTGCGGGGTGCGGCTCACGATACCACCAATGCGGACCGTGCCGGTGAGCCGTGGCGCCGACGGATCGCTCACGTCGTACTGCCGGAACTCTCCCGTTCCCCAGCAGCTCACGTACAGGAACCGGTCGTCGAGCGACAGGTTGATGTCCGTGACGAGCGGCGGCACCGCCTTGAATCCCTGCAACAGTGGCGGCAGTTCCGATGGATCAGCCGGCTCGGCGGGAATCTCGATGACCTTGCGCACCTCCCAACGCTGCGTCTTCTCGTCCTGGTACCACATCCAGACGGAGCTCGAGAGATCGGCCAGGCTGAGTACGACGCCCACGAAGCCATAGCGCCGGCGCGGGTCATGCGCGGGGCGCAGTTCCAGCACCATCTGCTGCTCGGCGCCGAGCTCCAGTTTCTGCCGGTGCGTGCGAGTCTGCAGATCCCACACGTGCAGCGCGTTCCCGTACTTGCCGCCGAGCAGGAGTTCGGGAACGATGCCGTTGTTCACCATGTTGGGGGTGCCCCACTCGCTGGTGAGCATGACGCCCTGGACGAGATGCCACCAGAAATCGTACGCGAGATACTGCGGCCCGCGATCTTTCTCCCAGCGGCCCTTCACCTCGAAGGTTTCATGATCGAGCATGAAGATGCCGCCGGGGCCATCGCCGTTGGGCGCGCCGAGCGCGTTCATGTAGATGCCATCGGGACCGCAGTGCACCGTATGCGGCGTGGAGTATCCGGTTTTGGCCATCACCTCGTCGCCTTCGATCACCTTCGTGAGTCGTGGCGCGCGCGGATCCGGGTGGGTGTCCACGATGTGAATGCGTGATGTCTTCGTGCCGGGCACCACCAGGTACCGTCGTTCCATGTGCGGGTTGGGGGCGTAGGCGCAAAGGTGCGAGCTGCAGGCGTTCCAGCCGAAGTGGTGCAGCTCATTCCCGCCAGTGGGGAAATCGAGCCGGCCCACCAGCGTGCCGTAGGTGGGCGACGCGGGATCCGTGTCCACCACACCAAGAGCGTCCTTCTTGCCGTTGCTCTCCGGAGTGAGCAGGACGACATAGGCCAGCGTCTCCGCCGGCGCCTCCGCGGCCAGCTTCGGCGAGGGGTAGAACGTGGGATCAGGAAGCATGCGTGTCATGTCCGCATCCTCTGTTGGGGAATCGTGAGCGGCTGGCGCGTACACGGCGTGTGGTCATCGCGAATTCGCGCGAGCGATATTCGATAATATCCGGTACGATTCTCGACAACCAGTCGCGAGCAGGGGGCTGGGCCTGCAGGTCGAGGCGGCCGCCGGCCATACGCACCCGTGGCGCCGCTACAGCCGGGAGCGCTTCATCCATGGTTGACATATTGCTGTATCCATGATATGTCTTTCTGTATGCGCACAACCCTCCGTCTCGACGACACCCTGTTGCGCGAGGCCAAGCGCTATGCGATCGACAGCGGCCGGACCCTCACCGCGGTCATCGAGGATGCACTGCGTGCGGCCTTGTCGCGTCGCAAGCGAGCGCTGCCGACAACGCGCGTCCGATTGGCGACCTTTGGACGCGGCGGGTTGCTGCCCGGCGTGGATCTCGATGATAGCGCCGCGCTGGCCGATCACATGGACAACCGCACGTGAACTTGCTGGACGTCAATGTGTTGGTGTATGCGCATCGCCAGGACGCGGAGCGCCATGCGGAGTACCGTGCGTGGCTCGAGCTGCTCCTCGCCGGCGACCAGGCGTATGGTGTTACGTCCCTGGTGCTCAGCGGCTTTCTCCGCGTCGTGACGCACCCGCGCGTCTTCGCTCAGCCTACACCGCTCGCGAAGGCCCTGGAATTCGTCGAGCAACTCCGTACGCAACCGGCATGCGTGCCCATCGAGCCCGGGGCGCGCCACTGGGAGATCTTCGTTGACCTCTGCCGGCGTACGGCAGCCCGGGGCAATCACGTCCCTGACGCCTATCTCGCGGCGCTGGCACTGGAGAGCGGCAGCCAGTGGGTGACGACAGATCGCGGCTTCGCGCGCTATCCGGGTCTGCGCTGGACTCATCCGCTGGACGAGTTCCGGCGGCCGAACGCGCACTGACGAGCCGGCAGCGCCCGCTGCGGCGTGCTGTCAGTCGCCCACCATGCCCGCTGCGGCGGGCTGTCAGTCGCCTACCATGCCCGCTGCGGCGGGCTGTCAGTCTTCCGCCGCGCCGCCTGCAAGCGCCATTACGTCCACGCCCAGCGCCGTGAGCCCCCGCTCCGCTTCCCGCGCCCAGTGCGCGTTCGCCTGTGGATTCGCCGGGCTCGGATGCAGGATCCCGCCCACGACAACCGTGCCGCGGCCATTCGCCACAGTCTGTACCCGCGACTCCGCGAAGCGGCCGAGTCCGACGACCACGCGCGGCGACAACTCGTCGATCGCGCGCGCCAGCGCGCGGTCGCACACGGCGAACAGCGCCGAGCGTTCGGCCTGTGTGAGTTTGTCCGGCGTCCGGTTTCTCCCGCTTGCCTCGAGAAAGACGAGCGGGCAGTAGTTCCAGACGAAGAAGCGCGCAAAGAATGCCTCGGGCGTGCCGAATCGCGCACGCGCCCACCCCCAGAACCTGGTGCCGCTCACCTCGCTCCGTGTGCAGGCAAATCCCTGGACCGGGCGCTTCGGATGCTCACGCTCCGGCCGCGTCACGCGCCCCGTGATCCCGAGCCAGTCGCGCACCATGCCCACCTCGCCGAACGGGACGCCGGTCTGCGTCATGCCGAACGGGCCCGGATTCATCCCGACGAGCAACACGCCGTTCCGCGCGGCGCCATAGCGTTCGAGATAGCTGCGATGCGGCGCCCAGGCGTACTCCAGCGGGCGATACACGTATGCCACCGGAGGCGCGAATCGCATCGCGACCGTCTCGCGACGCAGATCGCGCGTGATGCTGGTGAGCGATGGCATGGACGCGAAAACTAGCGCCGGTACATGTCGGTGCCGCCCGTCGCGAGTCTCACCGGGCGTGATGCTGATGCCGCGCCAGGCGGAATTCGAGATGATGCCGCACGTCGGGCCATTCCTCCGCCAGAATGCTGTAGAACACGCTGTCCCGCACCGTGCCGTCGCGCCGGAACTGATGCCGCCGGATCACGCCGTCCCGGTGCGCGCCCAGCCCTTCGATGGCGCGCTGCGACGCCAGATTGAACCGGTCGGTGCGCAGCGCCACCACGCGGCACCGCAGATCGTCGAAGGCGTGCGCCAGCAGCAGGAGCTTGCACGCGCTGTTCACGTGGCTGCGCTGCCAGCGCGCGGCGTACCAGGTGTACCCGATCTCCACACGATGCATCACGGCCGCCACGTCGTGATAGCGCGTGGTGCCCACAATGGTGCCGGTCCCCAGTTCGCGCACGGCCCAGGGCAGCATGCTTCCCTCGCGCTCTCCCGCGAGCGCGAGGGCGATGTATGCGGGCACCTCCTGCACGGTGGGCACAGACGTGAACCAGAGTTCCCACAGCTTCCCGTCGGACGCGGCGGCGGCCAGCGCGTCACCGTGCGCCGGCACCAGCGGCTCGAGTCGCACGCCGTGACCTTCGAGAGTGACACGCTGCAATGCAATCATGACCTGGCTCCAGTTTCCGGTTATGCGCCACGCCGCCGGGCACGTAGATTTATACGCTCACTCGCGTCCCGACAAATCCGCATCACGCATCTCCTCGTCCTGCTGCATGTCCGCTGCCGCGCACGACCTCAACCCCGCCCAGCAGGCCGCTGTCACACATGGCGACGGCCCGCTGCTCATCATTGCGGGCGCGGGCACGGGCAAGACCCGCACGCTCGTCCATCGCGTGGCGCACCTCATTGAGCGCGGTGTCGCCCCGCAGCGCATTCTCCTTCTCACCTTCACGCGCCGCGCCGCGCAGGAAATGTTGCGTCGCGTGGAGGCGCTCACCGGCAGCCGCGGCGCGCGCGTGCACGGCGGGACGTTTCACGCCACCGCTCATCGTCTGCTCCGGAGCTACGGCGCCCAGGCCGGACTCGCGCCGGCGTTCACGATCCTCGATCAGGGTGACGCCATTGACTGCATGGGCATCTCGCGCGCCGAGCTCGGCTTTGGCCAGCGCAAGTCGCGCTTCCCGCGCAAGGAGACGCTGCACCACGTCTATTCGCGCCACGTGAACACGGAAATCGCGGTGAACGACATTCTCCGCGACGAGTTCCCGCAGTTCGCAGAGCACGCCGTTGACATCAACCGGGTCTTCGCGGACTACACCGCACGCAAGGAACGCCGCAACCTGGTGGACTACGATGACCTGTTGCTCTTCTGGGCCGCCATGCTGGAAGCGCCGGGCGACCTGGGCTCGCGCATTGCCTCGCTCCATGACCACGTGCTCGTGGACGAGTATCAGGACACGAACCTGCTCCAGGCCCGCATTCTCCGCGGGCTCTGTCGCACGCACCGCCACATCACCGTGGTGGGCGACGATGCGCAGAGCATCTACTCGTTCCGCGGCGCCACGGTGCGCAACATCCTCGACTTCCCCGAACAGTTCGCAGGCGCCACGCGCGTCACGCTCGAGCAGAACTATCGCTCCACCCAGCCCATCCTCGATGTGAGTAATGCGCTCATCGAGCATGCGCGCCAGCGCTATCGCAAGAAGCTTTTCACCACGCGCGGCGGTGGCGAACTGCCCGCGCTCGTGGCCGCGCGCGACGAGCACGACCAGACGCTGTTCGTCGCGGACCGCGTCCTCGAGCTGCACGAGCAGGGCACGCCGCTTCGCGAGATGGCGGTGCTCTTCCGCGCGGGCTACATGTCCGCCGATCTCGAAATCGAGCTCACCAACCGCAAGATCCCGTTCGAGAAATGGGGCGGCCTCAAGTTCCTCGAGGCAGCACACGTGAAG
>JBOHTE010000807.1:0-4402 GCA_050733555.1 Gemmatimonadaceae bacterium
AGGATGTTCTCGGGCTTGATGTCGCGGTGGATCACGCCCTGCCGATGCGCGTAGCCGAGCGCACCCGCCACCTGTCGCGTGATGGCGAATGCGTCGGCGAGGCCCAGTTGCCCTTCGCGCTCCAGCCGGCGGCGCAGCGATTCGCCGTGCACGTACGGCAGCACGTAGTACAGGAACCCCTCGGCGGTTCCCGAATCGATGAGCGTGAGGATGTGGGGATGGTCGAGTCGTGCCGTGATCCTGATTTCGGCGAGGAAACGGTCGCTGCCCAGCACCAGCGCCAACTCAGGGCGAAGCACCTTGAGCGCCACCTGCCGGTCGTGCTTGAGGTCGGTCGCGAGGTAGACAGTAGCCATGCCGCCCGCGCCGAGCTCGCGCTCGATGCGGTAACGGTCCGCGATCGCGGCCGTGAGACGCTCGTGGTGGGCTCCTATCACGCGGCGAGCCTCCTGAATCCTCTACATAGTATGCTGCGGGGCACAATAACGCAGCGAGTGCATCACGCGGTGGAGGTCTCGGCGCGTTGTTCAACAGCGTGCTGGTCTCGTGATGCCGCCCGGCTCGCCGTCGGCGCGCATCCACTCTGCTCAGATATGTGCCAGTGCTTTTGTCGCCAGGCTTTTTTCCATCTCCACGACTTGTGCGGGGGTCGCCTTGGTCTTTTCGCCTGCAACGATCGTCACGCTGAACATCACGGTTCCCTTGCGCACAAGGACCTTGGCGTAGCCGCCGCTGCTCACGTAGTACGCCTCGTCGCCGAGCCCCGCCACGGCATGGCCGGCCAGCGGTCCCGGCATGTGCGACTGATTCTGGAAGGCGACCGGTGTCATCACCATGAGCGTCACCGATGGTGCGCCGGTGTTGTAGCCGGTGTCTGCCGCGAAGTAGCACACATGGGTGCTGCCCAAAAACGGCCTGCCGGGCCGCGACGTGATGCCGAGGGCCGTGCTCACTTCCGCAGCGGTGAGCAGCGTGCAGGGGTCCTTGCCGGAGGCTTGTGCGAGGGCTGGGGACGAGACGGCAACGGAAGTGGCCGCGAGGGCGAGCAGGATGCGATACGATGGCATGTTCCCTATTTGTTGTTTGTGCCCACCGAAACCGGCGCGTGTCCTATCGTGCGCTCGAACAGGCTGAAGATGCGCGTGTACTCGTCCGACCACGAGTCAGGACGCAGAAACGCGTGACTCTCCACCGGATACGAGGCGAGCTCCCAGTTGGTCTTGTGGAGTTCGATGAGTCGTTCCGTGAGACGAACGATGTCCTCGTAGTTGACATTCGTGTCGACCATGCCGTGCGCCATCAGGAGCGGCGCACGCAGCCCGTCGGCGTAATAAATGGGCGACGACTGGTGATACGCAAGCGTGTCGTTCTGCGGCAGATTGAGGATCGCCGACGTGTATCCCTGGTTGTAGTGCGCCCAGTCGGTGACGCTGCGCAGCGCGGCGCCGGCGCCGAAATAATCGGGCGCGGTGAAGAGCGCCATCAACGTCATGAATCCGCCGTAGCTGCCGCCGTATATGCCGATCCTGTTCGCTGGAATGCCGTAGGTGGAAGTGATGTACTTCGACACATCGACTTCATCCTGCAGATCGCGCCCGCCCATGTGTCTGTAGATCGCCGTGCGCCAATCGCGCCCGTATCCGGAGGACGCGCGATAGTCCGCGTCCATCACCACGTACCCGTGCGTGGCGAGGAACTGGTTGAACAGATATTCGCGCGGATACTCCGACCAGAAGTCGCCCACGTTGTGCAGATAGCCGGCGCCGTGCACGAAGATGACGGCAGCGCCGTTCGGGCTCACGCCATAGTCCTGGGGCCGGTACAGGTGGGCGGGAACCTCCGCGCCGTCGGAGGCCCGCACCATCACGATGGAGGGCACCGCCCACGTTCGCGACAGGAATGCACTGTCCGGAGACACGGTGAGCTGATGCTCCGTCGCACCCGGCGTGTTCCGCATGAGGAACAGGTCGGGCGGACGGTTCACGTAGGAGGACAGGTCGGCCACGAGACGGCCGTCCGGCGACACGACCGCGTCGTGGCGTCCCGGCGTGGTGGTGATGCGCGTCAACGTCCCGCCGCCAACGGGGAGCGAGAACAGATGCTCGTCGAATGGCGACGGGTCGTTCGCAACCAGGTAGAAGGTGCGTTCGTCGCGCGAGAGCGCGACGCTCAGCACCTCCCACGTGCCGCTCGTGAGTTGGTGCACGTCGCCACCATGCGCCGCGGTCGTGTACAGGTGCGCATAGCCGGAGGCCTCGGACACATACCAGACCCGCGTGCCGTTGTCGTACCAGCCAGCGCAGGCGTTGCACGGTCCGCCAACCCACGCCGTGTCATCCAGCGTCTCCACGTGGTGCAGGCGGCCGTCCACGGTCGACAGGGTATAGCGAACACGTTCCTTGTTGTCCGGCCTGAAGGCGGAGACAAGCACGTCGGTGCCGGCGGCGTTCCACCCGTGATTCGCCACGAACGTGGCCAGGGAGTCGTTCGCGAAGAGCTGGAGCTTCGTGATTTTTTCGTCGGGCAGTGATACGTACAGCAGCTCGACGCGCGCCTGTGCATCCCCCACGACGGTGCGACCACGACGCATCTCGGTATAGCCACTCTCCGTCACCCAGTACGGGATCTGCACCGGGGTATTCCGTGCCGGCGTGCGCAGCATGACGAGCACGCCGCGGCCATCGGGCGCGACGCTGAGCGATTGGATGGTCCGGTCGCTTCCGACGTAGATCGTCCTGGGATTGCGGAGCGAATCGACCAACCCACGCTCGGCCTTGGCACTGCTGTCGTGCGCGATCTGTTCGCGAACCGATCCGAACAGATCGATCTGCTGCTGGGCGAGGCGCCTGGCCTGCGCTGTCCTGGGGGCCGTGCTGTCACGTGGCGCAACACCGGTCCGCAAGTCGGTGAGTTGCGTCGTGAGACCGGTGCTCAGGTCAAGCCCGAAAGCGTTCCGGTCGCGCGTGAAGTACACGCGCCGGTCATCGCTGCTGATCGTGGGGCCGGACTCGCGCTCTTCGGTCTGCGTGAGCCGGCGAATGGCGCTCGTGCGGTAGTCCATGAGGTAGATGTCGCCGGCGTACTCGATGGCGCCAAGACGACCGTCGCCGGCGCGCGCGGCGCGCGCGGTGTACGGTCCGGCGGAATCCTCCTGGGCAGCGGTGAGCTGTTCCGGCTTCGCGCCCTCCGCCGCGCGCACGCGGTACATGGTTGGTTCGGTGTTCCAGCGGTTCCCCGGCGCCACCCAGTTGAAATAGATCCAGCGGCTGTCAGCAGTCCAGTTGACATCCATGGGAGCGGTGCCGTAGAGCTCCGGGCCGCGCATGATGTTCCGGATGGAAAAGTCGAACGAGCCGGCGGCGGTGGCCGCGGAGTGCGCGACAGCATCGGGCTCGGGCGCCTGGGCGGGCGCCTGGGCGGGCTCGGGAGCGAGGCTCTGTGCGGAGAGCAACGAGGGCACGCACAGCGACATGGTCGCGACCAGGCAACGGAGGTTGGACACGTGGAGTGTGACCGGCGAGGGAGGTGGGGCGGGGAATCATCATCGCGAATTGGAGCGGGTGCACGAGGCGCCACCGCCGTGCGCGGGAGGATCCGGCGCCAGCTCCAGCTACAACATCACTCGGGCGACCGTGGAGGCCGTAGCCCGGGGACAGCCGATCAGTCTTCGCCGACGTGCTTCGCGTACTCGTCCGGGCCCAGCAGGCTGTCCGTGTCGCCGCTGTTCTTGAGGCGGATCCGCAGCATCCACCCGTCGCCGTACGGATCGCTGTTCACCAGCCCGGGCTCCTTGTCGAGCCGCGAATTCACCGACACCACCTCGCCGGCAATCGGCGCGAACAGCTCCGACACGGCCTTCACCGCCTCGATCGTCCCGAACGTGTCCGCCTTGCCGAACGCATCGCCCGGCTTGGGCAGCTCCACGTAGACCACGTCGCCCAGCTCGCCCTGCGCGTAGTCCGTGATCCCGACCTGCACGACATCCGGTTCATCGGTGCGCTTCACGTACTCATGCTCTTCGGTGTACAGCAGATCCTTGGGGATGTTTGACACGCGCGGCTCCACGCAAAGGTGACGTGACGCGCGTAGTCTATTCCGGGCCCGGAAACGAGTCAAGCGAAGGGCGCGGCCTTCACGACATTCGCTCGAGTGTCCTCCATACCTCGTTCACTCGCTCCTCGAGGACGTCCCGCGTGCCGTCATTCTCCACCACAAGGTCCGCGCCCGCGCGCTTGAGCTCGGCCGGCATCTGCGCGACGATCATGAGCATCGCGTCGTCGCGGCTCAGCCCGCGATTGCGCATGAGCCGCTCCAGCCGCACGTCCTCGGGTGCGTCCACGAGAATCACCCGGTCGAACTCGTGCTCCATCACTTGTTCGTAGAGCAGGGGAATGTCGCACAC
>JBOHTE010000808.1:0-19647 GCA_050733555.1 Gemmatimonadaceae bacterium
AATGGGGAATCGGCCTCCCCATTCCCGCTTCCCACCATTCCCCATTCCCGTTTGCCGATTACCAAGGGTGGGGTGGCGGGGCGAGGCGGTCGGGCGTGGCTAGCCGGCGCTTCCCGGCTCCTCGGCCCCTCCGTACTTTCCACCAATGAACATTCTGCTTCTCGGGCCGCCGGGTGCCGGAAAGGGCACGCAGGGCGAACGCATTGCGCAGCACTTCGGGATTCCCAAGCTGGCCACTGGTGATGTGCTGCGCGCGGCGGTCCGCGAGGGAACGGCGCAGGGCGCGCGAGCCAGGGGCTACATGGACCGCGGCGAGCTGGTACCCGATGGCGTCATCCTCGGCATCATGAAGGAGGCGCTGGCGCGGCCTGGCGCGGCCCGCGGCGTCGTGCTCGATGGCGTCGTGCGAACGGTGCCGCAGGCCGAAGGGCTGGATCGCGTGCTGGGCGAGCTCGGCCGGTCGCTGGATGTCGCGCTCATTTTCAACGTGGAGGAAGACGAAGTGGTGCGCCGCATCAGTGCGCGCACCGTGTGCGAGAGCTGTCAGACGCCCTATACGGGACGCGAGCCGGGCTCGAGCTGCGAGAAGTGCGGCGGCACGGTGGTGCGTCGCAAGGACGACGAGCCGAATGCCGTACGCACCAGGCTCAGAGCGTATCATGAACAGACGGCGCCGGTGGTGGAGTGGTACCGCGCGGCCAGCTCGAAGGGCGGGCCGACGCGCGTCGTCGAGATTGACGCGGAGGGAGCAGTGGACAGGATCACGCAGCGCGTGTTGAGCGCGCTCGACTCATGATTTCACTCAAGTCATCGCGGGAGCTGGACGTCATGGCGACGGGCGGCCGCATTCTCGCCGATACCGTGGCCATGTTGCGGCAGCGGGTGGCGCCGGGCATGAGCACGATGGATCTGGATGCGCTCGCCGAGGAATTCATCCGGTCGCACGACGGGGCGACACCCGCCTTCAAGGGGCTGTATGGTTTTCCCGGATCCGTCTGCACGTCGATCAACAACGAGATCGTACACGGCATCCCATCGCGCAAGCGGGTGCTCAAGGCCGGCGACATCATCTCGATTGACGTGGGCGTGGGCTATCGCGGGCTGTACACCGACAGCGCGACCACGGTGGGTGTGGGCGAGGTGGATGAGGCGTCGCAGCGCCTGATGGAGGTGACGCAGCAGGCGCTGGAGGCGGGCATTGCCGCGGCCGTCGTGGGCAATCACATCGGTGACATTGGCTCGGCGGTGCAGTACGTGGTGGAGGCCGCGGGGTTCAGCGTGGTGCGGGACCTCGTGGGACACGGCATTGGCGCGGCCTTTCACGAGGAACCGCAGGTACCCAACTACGGGAAGCCGAAGCGGCTGATGAAGCTCGTCAACGGCTTGACCATTGCCATCGAGCCCATGGTGAATGCGGGCACGCCGAAGACACGCCAGATGCCGGACCGATGGACCATCGTCACCGCCGACGGGAAGCGATCGGCGCACTTCGAGCACACGGTGGCGATCACCGAGAACGGACCGCGCGTGCTGACGAGAGGGGAAGAATAGAGCAGAGTCCGCTCGAAGCCGGCTCAGCGCATCCGGATTGCATGAAACACTTGACGATCATTCGTGCGCGGCGCATGGTTCGTCTCTGGTGAGACTGATTTCCTTCCTTCTGGCGACGATCATCGCGCTCGCGGCCGCGACAGTGCAGGCCCAGGCGAGTGCATCGCCCCATCACGATTACACGACAGCGGACGTCGCCTTCATGCAGGGGATGATCATTCATCACGCGCAGGCTGTGGTGATGTCGGACTGGGCGCCCACGCATGAGGCGAATTCGCGGCTGCAGGTCCTGTGCAAGCGCATCGCCCTCTCGCAGCGCGACGAGATCACGATGATGCAGCACTGGCTGCAGGACCGTCATCTCGACGCGCCGGACCCGCTGCACACGCTGAGCGGCGCGAACACTCCCGTGCACGATACCAGCCCGATGGACATGCCCGGGATGGACATGGGCGCGCATCCCATGATGATGAAGGGGATGCTCACGCCCGAGCAGATGCGCCAGCTCGACGCGGCGCGCGACACCGCCTTCGACCGGCTCTATCTCACGGGCATGATCCGGCATCACGAGGGGGCGCTTGACATGGTCGCCACGCTGTTCGCCACACCGGGCTCCGGCCAGCAGCCCGAAATCTTCAACTTCGCGACTGATGTGGATGCCGGCCAGCGGGCCGAGATCACGCGCATGCAGGCCCTGCTGAACACGATCACTCCGAGTCCAAACCAATGACACCTCGCCATCGTACGCTCCGCTCGACGTCCCTCATCGCTGCCGCGCTGCTTGTGTTCGCGTCGCTCGGTGTCTCCCCGTCAGCTCGCGCGCAGTCCGACACCACGGACGCACGCGCGCATCTCAAGCCGGGACTCTACGACGCCGGTACCGCGTCGAAGGGGCTTGAACTCGTCGCGCACCGCAACAAGCCGGACGTGTTTCACCCCAACGAACCGGGCGGACTGACCTACGCGAACTCCGATCTCGCGTTCGGCGGGAACTACGTCTATCAGGGAAACTTCAGCGGGCTGCAGATCTGGAACATCGCCAACCCGCTCAATCCGACGCTCACCGATGCCGACGTCTGCTTCACGGAGCAGGGCGACGTGTCCATCTACGGACACTTGCTGTTCGTGTCAGCGGAGAACACCGGCAGCCGGCTGGATTGCGGCACCGAGGGCGTGCAGGACAGCGTGAGCAAGGAGCGGATGCTCGGCATCCGCATCTTCGACGTTTCGGATCCGGCGCATCCGAAGGAGGTGGCGGACGTGCAGACGTGCCGCGGCTCGCACACGCACACGCTGGTACCCGATCCGTCGAACAAGGGTGTGGTGTACGTGTACGTGTCCGGGCTCGCGCGCGTGCGTCCGAGCAGCGAGCTGGCGGGGTGTGAGGGAGGCGACGTCACCGATCCCAACAGCGCGCTGTTCCGGATCGAGGTGATTCGCGTGCCGCTGGCGCACCCCGAGCAGGCTCGCATCGTGAGTTCACCGCGCATCTTCAACGACCTCGTCGCGCCGCCGACGCACGGTGCGGCGTACGCCGATACCGCAAACGGCGCCGCAGCGCGCCAGGTGCGGCGGTTCCTGCCGCGCCTCGGGATTCCGAAGACGGCCACGGCCGCCGATACGGAGCAGATCGCGCGGCTCTTTTCGTCACTG
Organism: Gemmatimonadaceae bacterium; assembly: GCA_050733555.1. Classification (GTDB taxonomy): domain Bacteria; phylum Gemmatimonadota; class Gemmatimonadetes; order Gemmatimonadales; family Gemmatimonadaceae; genus JADGGM01. The sequence goes on from JBOHTE010000808.1 coordinate 3,205, forward strand.
ATGCAGAATCGCGGTGATTCCGCGAAGGCCAGCGTGCTCTCCGATTCGCTGAGCCAGATGGGCATCAAACTGCGCATTCCAGGCGGGAACCGGCGCGAGGGCCCGTCGCAGTGTCACGACATCACGGTCTATCCCGCGGTCGCGCTGGCGGGCGGCGCGTGCTCGGGATACGGCTTGCTCCTCAACATCAAGGATCCCCTTCACCCGGTGCGCCTCCAGGCGGTTGCCGATTCCAACTTCTCGTTCTGGCACTCAGCGACGTTCAGCAACGACGCGTCGTCGCTCCTCTTCACCGATGAATGGGGCGGTGGAACGCAGGCGAAGTGCCGCGCGACGGACCCGATTGACTGGGGCGCCGACGCGATCTTCACACTGGAGCACAACCATCTCACGCACGCGGGCTACTACAAGATGCCCGCGGCGCAGACGACGGCTGAAAACTGCGTGGCGCACAACGGCGGGCTGATTCCAGTGCCGGGGCGCGACATCATGGTGCAGGGCTGGTACCAGGGCGGGATCTCGGTGTTCGACTTCACCGATCCGGCGCACCCGAAGGAGATCGCGTACTTCGATCGCGGACCGATCGATTCGACGAAGCTCGTGATCGGCGGCTACTGGGCCGGCTATTACTACAACGGCTACATCTATGGTTCCGAAATCGCGCGCGGGCTGGATGTGTTCAAGCTCACACCAACGAGGGACCTGACGCAGAACGAAATCGATGCGGCGAATCTGGTGAAGTTCTCGCAGCTCAATCCGCAGAGTCAGCCGAAACTCGTGTGGCCGGCGGCGTTCCCGGTGGCGCGCGCGTATCTCGACCAGCTCGTGCGCGACAAGGGTCTTCCCGAGGCGCGGACGCAGGCGATCGGCAGCGCGCTGAACAGCGCGGAACAGGCCAAGGGGGCGAAGCGAACGAGCGCGCTCCGGAAGCTGGCAGCCAAGCTGGATCGCGATGCGAAGAACGCGAGCGATGCGCCGCGGGTGCGCGCGCTCGCGTCAGTCGTGAAGCGGCTGGAGACGGCGAAAGGCTGATCGAGTCCTCGCGCCGCCATGGTCGCGGGACGGCGAAGGCGGACGTGCCGGGTGGCCGCGTCCGCCTTCGCATGCTTGACACAGCTGCCACATTGCGCGCACCGTGTGAGTCGTCCCGTGAGCCCTGCCGTCGTCGCGTTCCACTGCACCCGGATTCATGACCCGAACAGGCGGCACCGCAATCGCGTCAATCCTGCAGGCGGCCGGCCGGCGCATGATCGTACTCTGCGCTGTGGCGATCGCGGCCATGATCGCGAGCGTCATCCTCAAGACAACGGGCTCGACGGGGCTGGCGTTATTCATCGCCACGGCCGTCGCGCTCGCGGGTCTGGCGGCTGTGGTGGGCGAAGCCACGGACCAGTTGGGCACGCGGCTGGGGCCTGGCGCGACGGGCGTGGTGCAGTCCGGGTTGGGCAATCTCCCTGAGTTGTTCATCAGCATTTTCGCGTTGCGCGCCGGTCTCGTAGTGGTGGTGCAGACGGCACTCATCGGATCCATTCTGGCCAACAGCCTGCTCGTGCTGGGCCTGGCATTCGCTGTCGGTGGCTGGCGCCACGGGACGCTGCGCTTCGGGACGGGCACCACACGCATGACGGCCATGCTGCTCGTGCTGTCCGTGGCGTCGCTGGCGATTCCCACGCTGGCGACGAAACCCGGCGCACCGGACTTTGGTCATGCCCGCGCGCTGAGCATCGTCACGGCCATCGTGCTGCTCGTGATTTTCGTGGGCAGCATTCCCATGGCGGTTCGCGGCGGTATCGGACCATCGCCCAATCCGGCGAGCGTGGCGCGGAAGTGCTGGCCGCTCGGCGCGTCGCTCGCCGTGCTGGCGCTCGCTGGCCTTGGTGCGGCCGTGATGTCCGATTGGTTCGTGGAAGCCTTGCGCCCGGCCATGGCCGTGCTGCATCTGTCGGAGGAGTTCGTCGGGCTGGTGATCGTGGCCATCGCGGGGAATGCGGTGGAAAATGTGGTGGGTATCACGGCGGCGGCGCGCAACGACGGTGATCTCGCGGTGAGCCTCATTCTGAACAGCAGCCTGCAGGTCGCGTTGCTGCTCATTCCCCTGCTGGTCCTGATCAGCATGGTGCTCGGCGGACCGGTGCTGACGCTGGTGGCGCCGGAGTTGTTGGTCGCGTCGCTGGGCCTGGCGGCGGTGCTGGGGGCGCTGATCGTGTTCGATGGCGAGTCGAACTACGTGGAGGGACTGGCGCTCATCGGCTTGTATGTCATCATCGCGAGCAGCGTGTGGTACGGGCCGCCGGTTGCGGGGTGAGCGGACCGGCACAGGCGCGTGAGGCTGCCTCCCGTTGCATTAGCACCGGAACTCGCTGGCGTCGCGGCGGGCCGTCCCTATCTTCCGTCCCATGACCGAACCGGAACGGCTCCCAGACGTAGTGGCGGATCGCTACGTCATGCAGCGTGAGCTCGGGCGCGGCGGCATGGCCACGGTGTACCTTGCGCAGGATAGCAAGCATCACCGGCCCGTCGCGCTCAAGCTGCTGCATCCGCACCTCGCCGCCACGCTTGGCCCGGAGCGTTTTCTGCGCGAGATCAGCATTGCCGCGTCGCTCCAGCATCCGCACATCGTACCCCTGTACGACTCCGGACAGACGAACGGCAATCTCTATTACGTGATGCCGTACATAGAGGGAGAGTCGCTGCGCCAGCGCCTCGTGCGCCAGAAGCAACTGCCGCTCGAGGATGCGCTTCGCCTCGCGCGTGCCATGGCTGCCGCGCTCGATTACGCGCATCGCCATCAGGTGGTGCATCGTGACATCAAGCCGGAAAACGTGATGCTGCATGACGGCGAGGCGATGGTGGCCGACTTTGGCATCGCGAAGGCGCTCACAGCCGCGTCCGACGTGAGTCTCACGCAGACGGGCATGGCCATGGGGACGGCGGCGTACATGAGCCCCGAGCAGGCCATGGGCGAACCGGAGATCGACGGGCGCACCGACATCTACAGCCTGGGGTGCGTGCTGTACGAGATGCTCGGTGGGCAGCCGCCGTTCACGGGCCCGACGGCGCAGGCGATCATCGCGCGGAGCATCACCGAGGCGGCGCCATCGCTTCGCTCGGCGCGCGCGGGAATACCGGACTGGGTGGAGCAGGCGATACAGAAGGCAATGGCGAAGGATCCGGCAGACCGCTACGCCTCCGCCGCGCAGTTCGCACAGGCGCTGGGAACGGTGGGCGGGGCGTCCACGCCGCCCGGCACCGCGCACGCGACTCCGGTGGCGAGTGCCGCGGCGCCAAAGTCCATTGCGGTGCTGCCATTCGTAAACATGAGCGCCGATGCGGAGAACGAATACTTCACCGATGGGATGGCTGAAGAGATCATCAACGCGCTCTCGAAGATCCAGCGGTTGCGCGTAGCGGCCCGCACGTCGTCATTCGCGTTCAAGGGGAAGAACGTGGACGTGCGCACCATCGGCGAGCAACTGAATGTCGCCGCGGTGCTCGAGGGCAGCGTGCGCAAGGCGGGATCGAAGCTGCGTGTCACGGCACAGCTCGTGAGCGTGAGCGACGGGTACCAGTTGTGGTCGGAGCGCTTCGACCGCGAGCTCGAAGATGTCTTCGCCATCCAGGACGAGATCGCCGCCAGCATCGTGCGCGCGTTGCGCGTCGTGCTGAGCGACCAGGAGAAGCGCGCCATCGAGAACGCGCCCCGTGTGGATGTGGAGGCGTACGATTACTATCTGCGCGGCAGACAGTATCACCACCAGTTCCGCCGCGCGGGCATCCAGTTTGCGCGGCGCATGTTCGAGCGCGCGCTCGATGTCGATCCGAACTACGCGCTGGCGCACGCGGGCGCCGCTGACTGCTGCTCGTTTCTCTACATGTACTGGGACGCGAGCAAGGCGAACATCGAGGGCGCCGAGAGCTACAGTCGCAAGGCGCTCGAACTGGGGCCGCAGCTCGCCGAGGCGCACGCGTCGCGCGGACTGTCACTCACACTCACCAGGTCGTACGATGAGGCGCAGGCCGAGTTCGAGATGGCGATCCGGCTCGATCCCCAGCTCTTCGAGGCGCACTACTTCTATGCGCGGGCGCTCTTCCAGCAGGGGAAGTACGAGGAAACGGTACGCCAGTACGAGGAGGCGAGCCGTGTGCGCCCCGAGGATTACCAGGCGCTCTTTCTCGTCCAGACGTCGCAGCGGCACCTCGGACGAGTCGCGGATGCAGAGGCAAGTCTCCGGCAGGGACTCCGCGTGGCGCAGCGACACCTCGAACTCAATCCGGATGATGCGCGCGCACTCTACCTGAGTGCCGGGGCCTCGATGATGCTGGGTGAACATGCCCGTGGTCTGGAGTGGGCCTCGCGGGCACTCGCGCTCGATCCCGAGGACTCGGGCGTGTTGTACAACGTGGCGTGCGTGTACGCCCTGGGCGCCAGGACGAGCGATGCGCTTTCCGCGCTCGAGAAAGCCGTGCACAACGGCTTCGGGCATCGCGAGTGGCTGGAGAACGATTCCGACCTCGACTCCTTGCGTGACGATCCGGGATTCAAAGCGTTGTTACAGCGGATATGAGCGACTCCGACCCACCGCAGACAGCCACTTCCAGCGACAGCGGGACTCCTCTCGTCAAGCGATGCCCGCAATGCGAATCGGAGTACTCCGCTGACACGGATTTCTGTCCGAAGGACGGGTCCACCCTGGTGACTCCTGGTGCGACCGGTCTGGAAGGTCGGATCATCGCGGATCGCTATCGCGTGCTCCGGCAGATCGGCGAAGGCGGGATGGGGCGCGTGTATCTCGCCGAGCATATCAAGATGGGGCGACGATGCGCCTTCAAGGTGCTCGCGCATGGGCTCGTGTCCGACGCCGAGGCGATCGGCCGGTTCAATCGCGAAGCGATGAACGCGAGCCGCATTCTGCATCCGAACGTCGCTGCAGTATACGACTTCGGCGAAGCGAGCGACGGTCTCGTGTACCTGGCCATGGAGCTCGTCGAGGGTGAGCCGCTCTCGGCCGTCTGCGCGCGCGCGACGGTTCTCCCCGCGGAGCGCGCCGTGGACATCGCGTCGCAGGTCGCCGAGGGACTCATCCCCGCGCACGAACTGGGCATCGTGCATCGTGACCTGAAGCCGGACAACATCGTCGTCGGGACGGCGAAGGACGGACGCGATGTGGTGAAGATCATCGACTTCGGCATCGCGAAGGGAATGGCAGGGGACACGCAGCGCGTCACGCGCACGGGATTCATCGTGGGCACGCCGGAGTACATGTCCCCCGAACAGCTCGCGGGCGACACGCTCGATGGACGCAGCGATCTGTTCGCCCTGGGGTGCGTGATGTATCGGATGCTCACCGGTGAGTCCACCTTCACCGGACCGAGCATGGAGTCGCAGATCCAGCGCCGGCTCACGCGTCCGCCGCCACGCGCCAGGGCGGCGAATCCCGCCGTGCCGGAGTGGCTGGACGCGGTAGTGGCAAAGGCAATGGAGCGCGATCCCGGCGACAGGTACCAGACGGCCGCCGAATTGCGCGACGCCTTGCGGGGCGGGGCACCGCTCAGCACGGCGCGCCGCAAGGCCATCGTCATGCCCGCGGTGTCGCGCCGTTTCTGGTTTGGCGCCGGCGCGGTGGCTGGCGTCACACTCCTCGTGTCGCTCGGCATGCACGGAGAGCACGCCGCGGCGAGTGGGCATACGCCGAGCGCGCCGCCTGGCGCTGACAGCGTGGGGGTCGTGCCTCCCCGCGCCGCGGCGCAAACCGCACCATCGAAACCGGCCGGAGCGCTCACGTCGTCGGGCACGCAGGCGGACAGCGGCGCGCCTGCCAGGGTGCCAGCACCGGCGGCATCTCCGGCGCTGCGCGCGGCCGATGCGCATCGCGAAGCGACCAGGCTCGCGTCGTCCGAAGCGCAGCGTTCGCGGGTGGTGCCGCGGGAGAGCACGGTGCCGAGCCCGTCCGCGGCGCCGCCGGCTGCGCCGCCGGCTGCACCGGCGACGACGCACGCGGCGACCGCATCAGGTGCGACGCCGGCGACGGGTGCAGCCGACGGAGCGACTACAGCGGCAGCGCCACCTCCACCGGTCGCTCCGCCCGTGGACGTGGCCGGTATCCAGGCGGCCATCACGCGCTATGCGAGCGCGCTCGAGTCGCGGGATCTCGCGCGGCTGCGCGCCGCGTATCCCGCGCTCACCGACGAGCAGGCGCACCGCTGGAAGGATGTCTTTGACGCCACGAATGGGATCACCGCCACGCTCACCGTCGTCCAGCCCACGCGCGTGAGCGGTCCGGACACGGCGGCGGTGAGCGTGAAGGCCGCATTCTCATTCGACTACAAGCGCGGCGTGAACGGCGATCCGAATCCCACGGCCACGTACCACGCCAGTCTGACACGGAGCGGGAGCGGATGGGTGCTGCGCTCGATCGAGTAGCCGGTACGCGATGATGCGGACGAGTCGGTGATGCGCGGCTGCAGTGCGAATCCGACGGCGAAGTCCGCTCCCTTCAGAAGTTGTACTCCAGCCCCAGCGTCCAGATCGCGTTCGCCCGCAGGCCGCCGCGGTTCACGGGGAGAATGAGGTTCACGACACCCGTCGTGCCCGAGTCCATGCGCAGCTTGAGCCCAATGGATGCATTCACGAGGTTGTCGCGGCCGTTCGGGATGTTCGTGGGATCAATGGTGCGCAAGAACGGCTGCGTGATCGTGACTGGCGGCGGGATGATCAGCTTGTTGTCGCCGAGCTGCCACTCGGAGATCACGTCGACCGCGAGCGTCGCCCAGTCGGCCATGAGCTGATCGAACCCGGCGGTCGCGAGCAGCGCGTTGTTTTCGGATTGGTCCGAGCGGTAGAAGAAGCCGCCGTTGAAGTGCGGCGTGAAGGAGCCGAAGCGCCCGGAGAGCACGGCGAGCCCGCGAAATCCGAACGCGCCTGCTCCCAGGAAATCATCCGCGTTCCCGGTCGGGAGACGCGCGTCCGCGAGGAGCGAGAAGTCGCCGTGCGGCGAGGCATTGAGATTCACCTTGGCGCGCAGGGAAATGTCGCCGATGCCCGTGGCCGAGCCATTGGCCGACGCTTGCGCGGTGAGCACCGGATCGGTTGGCGTGCCGGCGAAAAAGTGCACGGCGGGCGAGCCGAACGGGACGATCTGCGCGCTGCTCTCGCCGCTCACCGACACGTGCGCAACGGGCACCGCCACGCCGATGTCCACGCGGTTGGACAGACCGTACGTCAGGTAGAACGAGCTCACGAGCAGATTGACGTGAAGCATCGTGCGCACCTGAATGAAGTCGTTCTCGTAGGGCGAGTCGCCGAGTCCGGGCGCGCCGACGTCCTCGTGCGTGAAGTTCAACTCGATGTCGCTGAGGGGAATGCCACGGAGCGAGCTGAAGCTCACATTGCTCACGTTGACGCCGGTGAGCATGCGTCCATGACCGAGCGTCTGGCCGCGCTCGCCGAACACCGGTCCCGAGGACTCCGACGTCTTCACCGGCAGACCATTCTGGAAGGTGAAGGTGGCGCCGCTGGTTGCCGCGCTCACGGGGATATTCGCCACGTTCAGCCCGATGGCGTCCTGGAGGAACGACAGGACGGTGGCGTTGCCCGAGACGTCGGCGGGGATGAAGTGGTCGCCGTGTCCGTTCTGCGCCAGCACGGAGCCAGCGAGACAGAGCGGCTGGCCGCAATCACCGAAGGTGAAGAGATCGGTGATCGTCGAGCGGAGACCCTGCGCGGAAAGTGGCGCAGCGAACAGCAGGAACAACGCCATGGCCTGCATGCAGCGTCGCATGAAGCAACCTCGGGGATGTGGAGAAGGAGCACGTCGGATGAGAAGCGGAGCCGCGCACGATCTTACGGCTCGCGCACGCAAGAGCAAGGGGCTTCCCCGTTGGAGAAGCCCCCGGCGCAATGCCATCCGCGCGCGTTGCTGCGGAGCGTGAAGGCTCAGCGCGGCTTATGGTGACGTCGGCAACTCACGTCTGCGGCGGCGTCGCGATCTTACCGACAAAGAGGATTGTGCCCGATAGCCGTTCGTGAATGGCGAAGAAGAACGGGTGGTCCGCCTGCAGCAAAGGCGCAGGGACAGACGTGACTCCCATACCCACGCCCGTGGCGGCCGCGGCCACGGTGCCCTCCTCATCCACCTTCACGAAGGTGGACTGGTCCACGGACGTGATGGCGAGACTGTGTCCCAGCGCGGTCGACATGTTCGTGAAATCGGCATCCGGCCCAAAGGCAATGCCCATGCCGAGCGCCGTGAGCGCGTGGTTCAGGGAATCCTTCCATTTGAGTTGAAAGCGCGGCAGCAGGACCTTCCCCGTCTGCACTGACAGCCCGGCGATGAGCGACTGAACGTCGCCGGGCGTGAAGGACGCGAGCAGCGAATCCACGCGGTGCCCCGGCTCAGGCACGACCACCAGCATGGCGTACGCGCCACCGCCGTACGGGAGGTCGACGGCCTTGTACGCGGGCGTCGTGATGGCGGGAAAGGAATCGTCCACCTGCATCATCTGCACGGTCATCGTCGAGCCGTCCAGTTTCGTGAACGGGAGCGGCGCCGTGCGATTCTTGTCGAACTGCTCGACCCATGTTCCCTTGAAGTAGATCGCATTGGCCAGGTACATCGCCATGGTCGATGGGAGACTCTGTACGAGTACGGGAATCCTGCCTGCCGTGCTCGTGTTCACCCAATCATTGATCGTGCCGATGGTGGCCGGGTCGCTGAAATCCACGCCGGCGACTTCGGCGTCGAAGAACTGCTTGCCGGCATCGAGGAACGACTGGTTGAAGGGAATGTCCTGGCGATACCAGATTGAGTTGGCGATCCGGAAGTCCACGCGGGAATCGAGCCCGCGCAGGAGGTCAATGAGCCCCTTGTACGAGTCGTCGATGTCAGCCACCGGCATGCCGGCGTAGCCGAGCACGGCGCGCATGGAGTCGAGCGTGGCGCCGGCCGCTCCATTCATCGTCATGCCGAGCGCCATGGAGGCACTGAGCGGTGAGATGAAGATGTTGGAGTCCGCGGGTGTGTCGCGGTTGATCTGACGCAGCAGCGAGAACGCGAAGCTGTTGCTCGCGCTGATGAGGCTCTGTTCTCCGCTGGTGAGCGCGCGGGGAAGTGCGGTGACCGGTCCGGGTGCCGTGGAGTCCGTGCTGCACGCGGCCAGGAACAGCACTGCGGCCACCGTGCACAGCGCGTACGGGGTGCGGCGACGGGCGGACCAGCGAGTCTGACGAGAGAGGTGTCGCATGCGACCTCCATTGGCGGGAAGCATGGCGAATATGGGACGCGCGAGCTCGGCAGGCAATGCGCGATGTGCGATTCGCCGCTGCGGCGGCCACGTCGCGCGGGCGGAAACCGCGGGGCGCATACCTTCGTATCAGAGCGCATGACCAGTCACGCGGACCTTCCAGCGGAGTGTGCGATCGCGCCGTGGGTAATCGCCTCGGCTGTCGTCGCGGTGCTCGCGCTGCACCTCATCACCGCGCTCGTCACGCCGTACGGACTGCAGCGCGATGAATTCCTGTATCTGGCGATGGGCGCGCACCTGCATCTCTGGCGGATGGATTTTCCGCCGGCCATGGCGCTGCTCGCCGAGCTCATGCGCGCCACCGTGGGCGTGAGCGTCGTCGCGCTGCGCCTCGTACCGGCGCTCTTCTCCGCGCTGCTCGTGGTGTTCGCCGCATTGTTTGCGCGCGAGCTGGGCGGGGGACGATTCGCGCAGGCGCTGGCGGCGCTCGTGATCATCGCGAGCCCGGCGTTCCTGCGCAGCGGCTCGCTCTTTCAGCCGGTCGTGCTCGACCAGGTGGCGTGGACGCTGGCGCTCTATTCGCTGACACGGCTGGTGCGTACGGGTGACGCACGCTGGTGGCTCGCCGTGGGCGTAGCCGGCGGGCTCGGTCTCCTGATCAAGTTCAGCATTGGGATCATCGGCGTGGGCATCCTGCTGGCGCTCATCGTTCTGCCGGATCGCCGCTGGCTGAAGACGCGCTGGCCGTATCTCGCGGTGCTGCTCGCCGTCGCGATCGGGTCGCCCAGCATCGTGGGACAGATCCGCACGGGGTGGCCAGCGGTGCTCTACGCGCGCGAGCTGTCCGCGCAACAACTCTCGCACGTGACCGTCGCCGGATTCTTGGCGGACCAGGCACAGATGCTGGGGCCCGGCGTACTGCTCGCCGTGGCTGGGGTGTGGGAGTTCCTGCGACGTCGCTCGTTTCGGATTGTGGGCGTGGCCTGTCTCGGCGCGCTGGCCATCCTGCTCGTGCTGCATGGCAAGGCCTACTATCTGATGCCGGTATATCCCGCGCTCATCGGCGCGGGCGCCGCGTGGGGCCAGCGCGTGAGCGCGTCTCGCGAGGACGGCTCACGCCGCGCTGGTGTGGCAGCCCGTGTGGTCGCGATGGCAGCGCGTGTGGTCGCGGTGACGCTCGTTCTGTCGTACGGCGCCTTTGCGCTCCCCTACGGACTGCCCGTACTCACGCCACGAGCGATGGCCCGCTTTGCGTCGCACGGATTGCAGGACATGGTCACGACGAACACGGACCAGGTGCTGCCGTTGCCACAGGACTATGCGGACATGCTGCACTGGCGTGATCGCGTGGCGGCGGTGGCGCGCGTGTACGACTCACTCCCGCCGGCGGAGCGGCAGCGTACGGTCATCGCGGCGGACAACTATGGCGAGGCCGGCGCCATTGACTACTATGGGCCGGGAATGGGACTGCCCAATGCCATCTGCGGCTGCGGCAGCTACTGGTTCTTCGGTCCGGGCGAGTTGCCGGGCGACGTATTGGTTACCATAGGTGTGGATTCGATCGACCTGCGCCGCTTCTATCGCGTCGTGCAGGCGGCCGGCGTGCTGCGGGACCGGTGGGCAGTCCCCGAGGAGCAGGACGTCCACCTGTACGTGGTGCGTGACCCCGTGATGCCGTTGCAGCGGCTGTGGCCGCTGCTCGATCCGCGCGAACCATCCACGGCACAGTCGTAGCGCGCCTGCTGCCTATTGCGGTGCGCCTGCTGCCTCCTGCAGTGCGCCTGATGCGGACCGCAGCGGTCTGCAGCGGTGCGCAACAGTGCGCGGGGTGACGTCTGGTCAGGCGCCTCGGGTGGACGTAGCATAGTGGCACCATCCCGCCGTATCCGGCGCACTCCACAGGAGACCCGTTCATGTTCACCCATGCGCCCTGGTTCTTGCGCACCGTTCTCATGGCGACCGTCATTGCCGCCACCGCCGCGACCAGCGCGGGTGCGCAGGCGCGCGACACGCTCCTCTCGGCAATGAAGCTGCCACTGCAGGCCGGATTCCCGCCCCTGGTGCCGCCGGCACCGGGACATCCGGTGCTGCTGCGCCCCGACCGCGTGTTCGATGCGACGAGCGAACAGACGCATGATGGATGGGTCGTACTGGTGGGTGGCGACAGCATTATCGCGGTGGGACCTGCTGCGTCGGTCCACGCGCCACGAGGCACGCAGACCATCGCGCTCACGGGGCTGACCCTGCTCCCCGGGCTCATTGACGCGCACTCGCACATCTTCCTGCATCCCTACAACGAGACACTCTGGAACGACCAGGTGCTCAAGGAGCCTGAAGGGTATCGCGTGGTGGAGGCGGTGCTTCACGTGCGGAACACGCTCATGCAGGGATTCACGACGCTGCGTGATCTGGGCACCGAAGGCGCGGGGTTCGCGGACGTGGACATGAAGCGCGCCATCAACGAAGGGCTGATCCCCGGCCCGCGACTGCAGGTCGCGACGCGCGCGATCGTCGCGACATCCAGCTACGGACCCGGACCGCGTGGATTCCGTCCGGATCTCGTGCTGCCGCAGGGAGGACAGGCGGTAAGCGGCGTGCCCGAGGTGCTCGCGGCGGTGCGCGAGCAGGCGGGGCGGGGCGCGGACTGGATCAAGGTGTACGCGGATTACCGTCGCGGGCCGAATGGGTCCACCGCACCGACGTTCAATCAGGAGGAGCTCAATGCGCTCGTGTCCGAGGCGCATTCATCCGGTCGGCCCGTATCCGTCCACGCGACGACCGCCGAGGGGATGCGGCGCGCGATACTCGCCGGCGTCAACACCGTCGAACATGGGTATGGCGGCACGGACTCCGTCTTTCACATGATGGCGGAGCGCGGTGTGGCCTACCTGCCCACGCTCGAGGCGGAGGCGGCGTACGCGGAGTACTTCGATCATTACGTGCCCGGCACGAGCGAGCCCACCGAAGGAATGAAGCAGGCCGCGCACGCCTTTCAACTCGCACTCAAGAACGGCGTGACGATCGGGTGCGGGAGCGACGTGGGTGTGTACACGCACGGCACCAACGCGCTCGAGCTCGAATGGATGGTGAGAGACGGCATGCGCCCCGCGCAGGCGCTGCTGGCGGCAACGGCGGTGGATGCGAAGATCCTCGGCATGGACACCGAGATCGGCAGGCTCGTGCCGGGATTGAAGGCGGACATCGTTGCCGTGCAGGGAGATCCCACGAAGGACATCGCGGCCGTGAGTCGTGTGCGCTTCGTGATGAAAAACGGCGTGATCTACCGGCAGCCCTGAGCGCCGTGCCCGATCCTCAACGGCGGCTGTCGCTCACGACTTGAACAGATCCGGAAACCGGTGCTGCAATGCCACGATCTTCGGCGCGTCGTACTTCACGATGTACGGATCGGTTGGGTGCCGTTCGGCGTAGTGCTGCTGTGATTCGTCAACCACGTTGAACGCCTGCAGTGCCGCCATGGCCGTTACGATCCGCTGCGGAAAGACGTGGGCCGCAGTGAGCGAGTCGATGTAGCTGCGCACAACCGCCCGCTGCGCGTCGCCGTCGACGAAGATCATGGATCGGTATTCGGCACCCACGTCGGGTCCCTGCCGATCGAGCTGCGTCGGGTCGTGCACGACCGAGAAGAACACCTCGAGGATTTGTCGATACGAGATCCGCGACGGGTCGTACTCGAGGCGAACCGCCTCGACCGGTGCCGTGGATGCACCGCCCGATGCTGCGGCCGGAATGGCGTAGCCCGACGTGACGGAGCGGATGCCGCGGACGTGGCGGAACACGGACTCCGCACCCCAGTAGCAGCCGCCGGCCAACACGACTTCGGCCGTCGTCCGTCCTGCCGCCCGGCCGGCGTTTACCGCTGCGTGGCGATGCGAGGTCCATGCGCCAGCGGGAATCAGGAGCAGCGCGGGCCACCAGTGCAGCAGCGGAGTCTGTCGGAGGAGATGCATCGGCATATGAGACCTCACACATCGGCCCGCAATGCCGCGGCGGGATCTGCCGCGGCGGCGCGGCGCGCAGGGAACCAGCTCGCCACCACGGCGACTATGGCCATCACGACGACGGCGGCGAGCAACGTGGGCGGATCGTTCGGCGCAACATCGAAGAGCAACGACGCCAGGAATCGCATGAGCAGGAGCGTTGCGCCAACGCCGAGCACGATGCCCAGTGCCGCCACGGCAATCGCCTGTGTGAGCACCAGGCGGCGCAGCGCCCCGGGCTGTGCACCCAATGCCGTGCGCACCGCCAGCTCTCGCGCGCGCAGGCTCACCATGTACGAGACTACACCATAGAGCCCCACCGCGCCAATGAGCATCGCGGCGATGGACGCAATCTCGAGCAGGGCCAGCGTGAACGACGTCCGGGAGGTAGAGCGCGCCAGCACGTCGCGCATCGTGTGCACCGAATATACCGGAACCGAAGGCGCCAGCGTCTGGAGCACTCGCTCCACGGGCATGGTGATATCGTGTGATGACGTCGCGCTCCGCACGACGAAGGCCAGCTCCCGCGGCGCCCACCGGATGGCGTTGGCGTCGCCGCTCGCCGTCGCTGGTCCTGGCGCCGTCACGAGCGGGAGATACACGGTCTCGTCAGGCGGCTGATCCAGCCCGGTTCCGCGGACATCGCCGGTGACGCCGATCACGGTGAACCACGGGCCGTCGGATGAGAGGCGAAGGCGCCGGCCAACAGCCTGTCCCTCGCTCCAGTAGCGCGCCGCGAGCGCGTGCGTGACGATCACCTCGAGTGGCGCGCGGGCCGCATCGGGTCGCTCGAACGTGTGTCCCTGAAGGAAAGGAATGCCAAGCGCGCTGAAGGTGCCCGATGTCGCATAGGCGACCTGATGAATGTCGGGCATCGCTCGCATCGCGAGTGGCCGGTCTTCCGCGTAGACCGCGGTATCGCGTCGTGCCTCATCGTCGAGCGGCAGCTTGGTGAGCACGCCGGCTGACTGTACACCAGGGAGCGCGGCGATGGCGTCGAGCGCGCGTGCGACGAAGGCGACCGTGGCGCTGGTGGTCGGATACGCTTCGTCAGGGAGTGCAACACGGAACGTGTACGACCCATCGGCGTCGAATCCCGGCGGCACCGAGCGGAGCGAGCGGAAGCTTCGCGCCATGAGCCCGGCTCCCGTCACGAGCACCAGCGCGAGCGCCACCTGCACGACCACGAACACCCGGCGGGCGCGCAGGCGGCTCCTGCCCGCTGTCGTGCCACGGCCATTCTGCACGAGCACCGACGCGACCTGGGGGCCGTACGAGCGAAATGCCGGCACAAGGCTCATGACGAGCGCCGTCAGCAGCGTGACGCCGATCGCGACGGCGAGCACCGTGCCGTCGAGTCCCACCGTCGCGAGCCGCGGTATGGCGATGCCCGATGGCATCGAGCGGAGCGCGCCGAGTCCGGCAGCCGCGAGTGCGATGCCCAACACGCCACCGAGCAGCGCCAGCAGAACAGCCTCCGAGAGGAACTCGGCAACGACCACGCCGCGGCTGGCGCCGAGCGCGCGGCGCACCACCAGCTCATGCTGGCGCTCCTCGGCGCGCACGAGGAAGAGGTTGGCGACGTTCGCGCACGATACGAGGAGCAGGAACGCGGCCGCGCCGAACACGACCCACAACGTGCGGCCGATGTTGCCGACGATTGTATCGCGCAGCGAGTGCACGTCGGCGCGCATGTGAGTGATCGCGATGGCATCGGCGGTGAGGCGGCCGGGAAATGCCTCGGGTACGTGCGGCAGCAGCGTCTGCAGGTCCCGTGCGGCTGCGTCGAGGGTGACGCCCGGGCGCAGTCGCGCCACCGCGTGGAAGTCGAACGCCGCCGACCGCGTGTGCGCCGGGTCGATGCCGATCGGAATCCAGAGTGCCGTGCGACTGTCGGGGAAGGCGAATCGGCCGGGCATGATCCCCACGACTTCGTGCTGCACGCCATCGATGACGACGGTGCGACCGATCATGGCGGGATCGGACGCGTACTGCGTCCTCCAGAGCTGTTCGCCGAGCATGACGACGGGCGTCGCGCCGGGCCGGTCTTCGGCGTCACGAAACACCCGCCCCTCGAGCGGTGCGATGCCGAGTACATCGAACAGGCTCGCGCTGGCACGGGCGGCGTCGACGCGCGCGGCGCGCGCGCGGTCGCCAGTGCCCGCGGTGCTGAGGTTCACGGCGGAGGTGCGGTATGCGCCGACACCGGAGAAGACGTGGTTGGCCTCGCGATAGTAGAGATACGTGGCATCGGACTGATCCACGTGGCTGATGCCGCGGAGGTCCATGCTGTGCGAGAGATCGACGAGCTGCGCCGGGTTCCTGAAGGGAAGAGGACGGAGCAGCACGCCGTCCACGAGACTGAAGACCGCGGTGGTCGCGCCAATGCCGAGCATGAGAGTGAGCGCGGCCGTAGTGGAGAAGACCGGCGCGTGCACCAGCCGCCGCGCGGCGCGGCGGATGTGGCGAGTCGCGCCCTCGATCCAGGGAATCGTGCGCCCGGTGTGAAAGGACTCCTGCGCCACTCGTACGTTGCCGAAGCGGCGGTGCGCCTCGAAGGCGGCGTCCGCCAGCGGTATGCCCTCGGCGATGAGCCGGTCAGTTTCGAGTGCGAGATGCGCCGCGATCTCGCTGGAAAAATCCGCGTCGTCGCGCCGGCGGCGCCTGAGGAAGTGCAGCGGATTCCGCATGGGTCATGTCCCTGAAGGCTGTGGCCCGAGGATGAGCGCGATCGCGTCAGCGAGCGCCCACCATTCACGGGTTTCGCGCACGAGCTGTCTGCGACCGGAGGGGGTGAGCTCGTAGAAGCGGGCGCGGCGGTTGTTGCCGGACACGCCCCATTCGGCCCGGACCCAGCCGCGCTCCTCGAGGCGTTGGAGAGCCGGGTAGAGCGAGCCATGATCTACGAGGATGGTGTCGCGCGAGGTGGACTGGATCGTGCGCGCGATGCCCTGCCCGTGTTCGCGACCGGCGGCGAGGGTGCGGAGGATGAGCAGGTCGAGCGTGCCCTGCAGGAGTTGCGGTCGGCTTTTGGTTGACATTCTACCCGACGATAGTGTTGTTCGGGTAGAATGTCAACAGGGGAGGCGAGGCGGCAGGCCCTGTTACTGACTCAGCCAGAGCAAGGGCAGTCCATAGGGCAGCCCATGGGACCGCCCCGTTTTGGCGCCGACGCAGCGCCGGGGCTCCCCACAAGGTCTGACCT
>JBOHTE010000809.1:0-1221 GCA_050733555.1 Gemmatimonadaceae bacterium
CGCGCGTGAGCGTGCTCTTCGACGGCTGGAGCGGAGCGGATGTCGAACGCGCCGGTGCACGACCATCGCTGTGGATACGCATCGGACTGGCAGTAGCGGTAGCTGTCCTTTCCGCATTCGTGTGTCATGGCATTCTCACCGGCCGGCATGTGCTCGCAGCCGATTTCACCTGGCCGTGGCGGGCGGCGCGCATCCTGCTCGCGCATCAGGATCCGTACCGGGTCATTCAGCCCACCGGCGCGTATCCGTTCGACGATCACTTCCTGTATCCGCTGCCGGCGGCGCTTGCCAGTCTTCCCTTCGCCTCGCTACGGCCCATCCTTGCCGGCACGCTGTTCGTTGGCGTGTCGGCTGCGCTCATGACCTTCGCCATCACACGCGAAGGCTATCACTGGCTGCCCCTCCTGGTGAGTGCGCCCTTCATCAAGGTGCTTCTCGCTCCCCAGTGGTCTCCGCTGCTCGTGGCTGCGACGCTCATTCCCGGCCTGCAATTCCTCGCGGTGACCAAACCCAACCTTGGCATCGCGGCGCTCGTGTACAATCCCACCTGGCGCGGAGTGATCGGATGCGTCGTGTTTCTCATCGTGAGTCTCGCGGTACTGCCGGCATGGCCCTGGGAGTGGCGCCGCATCGTCGCGCAACTGCACACGCACACGGCGCCGTTCAGAATGTTTCTGGGCCCCGTGCTGCTGCTCGCCGCGCTGCGCTTTCGCTCCCGTGAGGGGCGGCTGCTCCTGGTCATGGCGATCCTGCCGCAACGACTGCTGCTCTACGATCAGCTCGTGCTCTGGCTGATTCCGCGGCGCTGGTGGTCATCGTTGCTGCTTTCGGTGCTGAGCTGGCCGGCGCTCATCGCCTGGATGAAGCCGTCGCTCTTTGGCGTATCGGGACTGGCGACCTGGCCGCTCACCGAGCGGATGACAATGCTGTTTATCTACCTGCCGGTGCTCTACATGGTGTTGCGGCGGCCGAATAAAGGTCAGGTTCCGCACAGCATGCGACTGGCCATGGATTGGTTTGACCGACTGCGGCACGGGCAGCAGCATCAGATTGATCCCGAATCAGCTCCTCCCTCAGAATGACAACGGCACTTCCCCCTGACTCCAGCATGATGGAGCAACCCCCGCTAGCGATACGCCTCGCGATAGCGGCTGCGGTGGCGCTCTTAGCCTGGCTGGTCACGCATCTGTTTCTCTCCGCGCAACCCGAACGCATCATGGG
>JBOHTE010000810.1:0-13677 GCA_050733555.1 Gemmatimonadaceae bacterium
CGGTCGTCGCGCTCACGCGCGGCAGCGACTACTCGCTGGCGCCCGGGTTCCCGTTGGAGCTCCGCTCCGAGGGGCCGATGCTGCTCGACGCGAAGCGCGCGGCCGATGCGGTGCGGATCCCCTATTCGGTGCAATCGCACCAGCGCAGCGCGCTGCAGCGCTGCTACACGCCGGGCAGTCCGGGAACGCCCGACATTTACATTCCGGGGACGCCGGGCACGCCGCCCATGGGCGACTCGCCGGGCACGCCCGATACGCCGCCGACAATCATTCCGGGCACGCTGCCGACGCCAGGGTATTGGCATTCGTGTTCGTAGGGCGTCGAGCGCCACGAGGTCCGTAGCGCGTCGAGCGCGTCGAGCGCGCCGAGCGCGTCGCGCGCGTCGGGAGCGCCGGGGAGCCTCGAACCGACCGACCGACTACGCCCGAACCGCTACCCCTTGCGCTTCTGCAGGGCGGTCGGTATCCTGGCCCTTGTAGAAGCACAAGGGGACCATGTGACCGACCTGCATCTCGACCTGCCGCAGGGCACGCTCGATCTGCTCATCCTGAAGGCGCTCTCGCTCGAGCCCATGCACGGCTGGGCGATCTCCGAGCGCATCCATCAGGTCTCGCGTGCCACACTCACCGTCCCGCAAGGGTCGCTCTACCCCGCGCTGCACCGCCTGGAGCGGCGGGGGTGGATCAGGGCGAAGTGGGGTGTGTCCGACAACAATCGCAAGGCGAAGTACTACGACCTCACACGTGCCGGGCGGAAGCAGCTCGACATGGAAGCCGATGCCTGGGCGCGCCTGACGGCCGCCGTCGGGCTCGTGCTGGACATGGGCTGACATCTCACTGCGCTGAGGCGGCATCGCGCCGCCGCGACACTGCGCCGCGACACTGGAGAGTACGATGCTTGCCGAGTTCTGGAGCGATCTGCGCTACCGCGTGCGCGCCCTCGTTCGGCGGCGCGCCATGGAGCGCGAGCTGGATGACGAGCTCCGCTTCCACATCGAGCGCGAGACGGAGAAGTACGTCGCCGCCGGCCTCCCGCGCGACGAGGCGTTCCGCCGCGCGCGCGTCGCCTTCGGCGGCGTGGAACGGGTGAAGGCGGCGAGCCGCGACAGCCGAGGCACGTGGCTCATTGAGACGACGGTGCAGGACGTCCGCCATGCGCTGCGCTCCCTGCGCAGGAGCCCGGGCTTCACCATCGCGGCCGTGCTCTCGCTGGCCCTCGGCATCGGCGCGTGCACCACCATGTTCGGCGCGATCGACGCCGTGCTGCTCCGCTCACTCCCGTTCCACGATCTGGATCGGCTGATGGCGGTCGTCACCGCGTCGGACCATTTCTCGGACTACACCAGCGTCGCGCCTGGCCAGTACCTCGCGTTGCGCGAGCGCGCCGGCGCGTTCGCGTCCCTTGCGGCCTATGGCTCCTGGAGCGGCGCGCTGCGCGGGCGCGAGCAGGCGGAGCACGTGGACGGATTCAGGGTCAGCCCAAGCTTCTTCTCCACCCTCGGTGTCTCCGCCGCCATCGGACGCACCTTCGAGGGGGACAGCGCTGCATCAGTGCTCGCCCGCGAAGTCGTGCTGAGCGACCAACTCTGGCGCACGCGCTTCGGCGCCGATCGCGGCGTACTGGGCTCGACGATCATGCTGGGCGGTGAGCCCTATACCGTGGTCGGCGTCATGCGGCCGGGGTTTGACTTCCCGACTGCCGCCGACCTCTGGCTCCCGCTCGCCTTCACGGCGGCCGACGCGAACAATTTGAGCGGGCACTGGCTTCGCGTGCTGGGGCGGCTCCGCGCCGGCGTCACCGCCGCACGCGCGCAAAGCGAGCTGGACGCGCTCTCCACGACGCTCGCCGCGACCGATCCCGAGCAGTCGAAGGGATGGCGGCTCGTTGGCCAGCCGCTCGGCGACTACACGCTGCACCAGATGCGCGAGTACTTCACGCCGCTCATGGCCGCCGCGCTCTTCGTGCTGTGCATCGTCTGCGCGAACGTGGCGAACCTGCTCCTCGCGCGCGCGAGCGCGCGTGAGCGGGAGCTCGCGGTGCGGAGCGCGCTCGGCGCCGGACGCTGGCGGCTAGCCAGACAGCTCCTCACCGAGAGCGTCGTTCTGGCGTTGCTCGGCGCAGCGGGCGGAGCGGCGCTGGCCTGGTGGAGCGTTCCGCTGCTCCGGAGTTCGGTCCCGGTGAACATGACCCGGTTCGTTCCGGGGTGGGGCGGCCTCGCGCTCAACGGGCGCGGCCTCGCCTTCGCCGTCGCGCTCTCACTGGCGAGCGCGCTGCTCGTGGGCGTGCTGCCCGCGCTGCGCGCGTCGCGGCCAGCGTTGACGGCTTCGCTTCGGGAGGGCGGACCGGGCGCGACGGGCGCGCGCGTCGGCCGCGTGCGGCGCCTGCTCGTGGTGGCTGAGATCGCGCTCGCGCTGGTGCTGCTCGTGAGTGCCGGCCTCATGGTGCAGAGCGTCCGCAACCTGCTCGACACGAACACGGGGATACGCGCGGACCACGTGCTCACCATGTCACTCGATCTGCCCGACACGCGGTACGCGGGGATCGCACGGGCCGCAGCTCTCTACACGCGACTGCAAGCGGCGGTCGGCGCGCTTCCCGGGGTGCGGAGCGTCGCGGCCATTACCACGCTGCCGCTCAGTCACGATCGTGAGTTCACCTTGTTCAACGTGGGCGGCAGGCCGCCCGTCCCCATGTCGAGGGCGCCGACGGCGGTCAGTCTGTTTGTCACCCCAGGCTACTTCGCGACGCTCGGCATCCCGCTGCTCCGCGGCCGCGACTTCTCGGCGCACGACGATTCACTCGCGCCGCCGGTGGCGATCGTCAGCCAGAAGATGGCGCGCCGCTACTGGCCGGAGGGGAGTGCGATCGGTCAGGAGATCGACCTGCACGGTGCGCGCGCGCGGATCATTGGCGTCGCCGCCGATGTGCGTGACCAGATGGAACACGCTCCGGCATCAACCATCTACCAGTCGGAGCTGCAGCACGACAAGAGCGACCTCCACCTCGTGGTACGCGCCGCGTGCCCCGCGCGGTCACGCGGCTGTGATCCCGAGTCGCTCGCCCCGTCAGTTCGAAGTGCCATCGCCTCCGTGGACCGGGACATCGCCGTCGCCGACGTGCGGACCATGCCGGAGGTCGCCGCGGATTATGTCTCGCCCTGGCGGCTGCTCATGGGGCTCCTCGGCATCTTCGCCGTGGTCGCGCTCGTGATCGCCGCGATCGGGATCTATGGTGTCATGATGTACGCCGTTCTCCAGCGCACGCACGAGATCGGGGTCCGCATGGCGCTCGGCGCCGATCGGAGCAGGGTAGTGCAGATGGTCGTGCGCGACGCCGCGCGTCTCGCCGCCTGGGGCGCCGGGCTCGGCGTGCTCGGTGTGCTGGCCGTAACGCGTGTCCTGTCCGGCCTGCTGTACGACGTGAGCGCCGCCGATCCCGCGGTGATCGGCGGCATCGCCGTACTGCTCGCGACCGTCGCGGTGGTAGCGAGCTGGCTCCCGGCGCGTCGTGCGACCACTGTCGACCCGATGATCGCGTTGCGGAGCGAGTGATCGCGTCGCCTCTCATCGGTTGGCAGGATCAGAGGCGCGCCACCGCTTTCCGCGCCAGTGCCTTCTCCATCTTCACGACCGGGCGGGGGTAGCCTTGCTGTCCTTGCCTGGCACGATGGTCACGCTGAACGCGCGGTTGCCCTTGCGGACGCCGACTTTGGCATGGTTCCCACTGCTCACGAAGCAGGCCTCGTCGCCCAGGCCTGGAACGGCGTGCCCGGTGAGCGCGCCACCCATGTGCCCCTGATTCTGGAAGGCACCCGTAGTCATCACCATCACGGTCACTGACGGTGCGCCGATGGCGTAGCCTGTATCCGCCGCGAAGTAGCACGTCATGTGGCTGCCCCTCCGGCACTTCCTCGCCAACGATGCGGGCTTTCGATGCGCGTGCGTGAAACCGTTCTGGCGCCGGGCGGAGCATAGCCTCACCGTTGTCAGCCCTGCTATTGTTTCCGGGCTTCCAAGCTATACGACCAGGTAGTATACTTTATCCCTGGATTCTGTGCGCCTGACCTTTGTGGAAACGCCAATGTTTCGCGTCAGCTCCAGGGGCACCCTCAGCGACGCGGACGTACATCACCTGCAGTTGGATTTGCTCGAAGACCCAATGTCCGGCGTGCTGATCAGCGGGACCGGCGGAGCCCGGAAGCTTCGGCTCGGCATCGCGGGCCGCGGCAAGCGCGGTGGGGTGCGCGTCATCTACTACCAGCACGTCGCGGCGGCGCGCGTGTACTTGTTGCTGGTGTATCCCAAGAGCGCCGCCGACGACCTGAGCCAAGCTGGAAGGCGCGCAATGCGGCAGCTCATCACTGCGATAGATCAGGAGGCATGATGACGAAGAAGCGGACGGCAAAGGACTACGAGGCCATGCTCATCGAGAGCACGCGTCAGGCGCTCGCGATTGCCCGCAATCAGATCGTGCCGGCGCGCATTACAGTCCGGGAAGCCGTCGTAGCACCGCCACCGGTCTTTGGCGCGAAGCGCATCCGCAGCGCCCGCGCAAAGCTTGGTTTTTCCCAAACCGTGTTCGCCCGCGCGCTCAATGTGAGCCCGGCTACGGTGCGGGCGTGGGAGCAAGGCAGCCGGGAGCCAGATGGCGCCGCAGTGCGGCTGCTGGAAATTGCTGCTGAATACCCCCGGTTGCTGGCAGCGAAGGTTCGGCACGTATCCGAAGCTCCGAGGCGCTACTCAACAGGCAGGCCGCACGCGAGGTCCGTGAGGCGCAAGTAGGCGGCTGGGTCCGCGGATTTCGAGACTCCTGTTGACGGCGTGCTGAGACGGTAGTATTACCGCGAACAGCTCCCTCAGGTTGGGGGGCGCACTGCGCATCACCCACCCGGTTCCGGACCCCCCGCAGTTCATCTCGCCTGCCTGCACGTGTTCCAACCAGATATGACACCGCCACCTCGTCGAATCGCTGGCCGCGCACTCCTCTCTTGCCGTTGCGCTGTCAGTCGCCACGGCGTGCAATCGCGACGTCACTGGCACTGGCCGGGGCATCGGTCGCTTTCTGGTCGTCGAAGGGGAAAACGGCTTTCCTCAACAGCTCGTCGAATTTCAGGCCTCACCGCTGACCGCGCTTCGCAGCATGCCACTGGTCGCGGGCGACACCACAACGATGGTGGGGTAATTGCTCATCTTTGCGTTTGACGCCGCGGGGGACGCTCGCGTGAGTTTATCGAAATAGACGTTGCCTGCGTGAAATATCGACCGCGCCAGAGGGATTTTCCCTCTGGCGCGTCGTCATCGTGGCCACGCGCAGAGAGTGTATGGAACATGCAATCAGCACCGGGGAGGTTGCGGTGTTCCTCTGCGGACTGGTCCATAGGGATGGTCCCGAAACAGGCGGCTCGCTCCGCGCGCGCGTTGTCGATGGGGCAGGCACCGGGCCCGACGTTGCCTCCGCTCGCGGCCTCGGCCATCATACATGCACCATGACCGACCGGCGCTATAGCGAGGAGGAGATCGCCGCCATCTTCTCGGATGCCTCGGAGGACCCGCGCGTGCCGCCGCTTCAGGCGCCGCGCGATGACGGCCTCACGCTGGTCGAGCTGCAGCAGATTGGCCGCGAGGTTGGTATTTC
Source organism: Gemmatimonadaceae bacterium (assembly GCA_050733555.1). Classification (GTDB taxonomy): domain Bacteria; phylum Gemmatimonadota; class Gemmatimonadetes; order Gemmatimonadales; family Gemmatimonadaceae; genus JADGGM01. Next base: position 5,636 of record JBOHTE010000810.1, read on the forward strand.
GCCGGATGCCGTCGCGCGCGCGGCGCGATCGTTGGACGTCCGGCCCCACGCCGGGTTGCGGCGCTTCCTTGGATTGCCAATCGGCGTGGAGCGGACGATCGCGCTCAATCGGTGGCTCACCGACGCCGAGTGGGAGAGACTGGTCGTGAGGTTGCGCGAAGTGTTCGACGCGCGAGGGGCGATGAGCGCACACGGCAACTTCCGCCAGTGGACGAACGGAAACCTTCAGGCGCTGCTGGAGCCGACGGCGACGGGGCACCGTCTGAGGTTGAGAACCACGAAAGGCTCCGCACGCGCCGGGATGGGCGCCGGATTGGCCGCGCTCGGCATGGGTGGTGTCGTGGCGATCGCGTCCGCGATGGGCGGTCACCTTGCCGCTGCGACGCCGGGGATCATGACGATGATGCTCATGGGAGCGGGCATGGTGGCGTACAATGCGCTCCCGTTGCGGAATTGGGCCAGACTGCGCGGCCGTCAGATGGATGCCGTCGCAACGGAGCTGGCGCTCTCCGAGGGCGAGCCGGCGCCGGAAGGTGGGACGTGAGCAGGGCGGCGACCGTGCGTCGGCTCCGCCGGCCATTCATGGGAGATCGCCATGTGTGAAGCAATCCACGAGGACACGCTCGCGGCGTTCGCCAGTCCCGGCCGCGCGAGACCGGCACTCATCGTTGCGCTTGCCCTTTGGCTGGGGACAGTCCTCGCGGCATCCGTATCGGGCCAGGATTCGTCCGCGCATGCTGCGCCGGTGCCGGCGCGTCCGCCGGCATCACACCTCGCGGTCACGCTGCTTGGCACCGGCTATCCGCAACCGCGCATCGATCGGTTCGGACCCAGCACGCTCGTCCGGGCCGGCGATCAGATTCTCGTCTTTGATTGCGGACGTGGTACGTCACAGCGCCTCTGGCAGCTCGGCATTCCCTTGGGCGAGGTGTCAGCGCTCTTTCTGACGCACTTGCATTCGGACCACACGGTGGGTATCCCCGACCTCTGGCTCACCGGCTGGCTCGCCGGCCCATCGGGGCATCGGACCGAGCCGTTCGTCGTATTGGGTCCGCCCGGCACGCGAGCGATGATGGCGCACCTCGAGCAGGCGTATGCCGCGGACGTCCGCATACGCACCACCGAGTCCAAAGTACCGCCGCGCGGCGTCGCCATTTCGGCCACCGAAATTGACCAGGGTGTGGTGTATCGGCACGGCGGCGTGACGGTGACGGCCTTCACCGTGGATCACGGCAAGTGGGTAAAGCACGCGTTGGGCTACCGCGTAGACTACGCCGGCCACTCCGTCGTGATCTCCGGGGACACGCGATTCAACGAGAACCTCATCCGCTTCGCGACAGGCACGGACGTGCTTGTTCACGAGGTGGCGCTCGCGCGCCCTGAGCTGCTTCCGCTCTCCCCGGTCGCGCGAGGGATCCTGAACCACCACACGAGTCCTGAAGAAGCGGGTACGGTCTTCACACGCGTCAAACCGCGACTCGCGGTCTACACGCACATCGTGCTGCTCACCACGGATGCTCGCGTGGCCGCGCCGAGCATTGCGGACCTTGTCGCGCGCACGCGCACGACGTACGGGGGCCCGCTGGAAGTCGGCGACGATCTGACGACAATCGACATCGGGGACAGTGTCACCGTGCACCGCTGGGCCCCTTCAATCTGAACGTCGCCGACGTCGAGTAGTGGGCCGCCGTCCGGTCACTCAGCATATCGTGGCCACATCAGATCGCTCTACGGACTGAGAAGTCGGACGCCATACGGCGGCAGGTCGACGCGCAGCTCCTGTCCGGATGAAACGTCGGACTTCCCGGACAGCAAGTCCCGCAGCGATCGCCCGCTCAGGCTGGCCGGAAGGCTGTCGTCATCCACGGTCGTGGTGACCGGGCTGTGCGAAAGGTTCACGAGCAGGAGACTCGTCTGCGCATCGTTCGCCATCCCGGTTGAGCGCAGCACAGCGAGCACCGCCGGCTGATCCGTCGCGATGAGGCGCTCATCACCGGAGCGCAGCTCGGGGCGCGCACGCCGCAGCGCGAGGAGGCGCCGGTAATACGACAGCAGTGAGCCGGGATCCCCGGTCTCTTCGGCGACGGAAATCCCGTCTTCGCTCTGGTTGTAGCGGTTGGTCCACCACGGGCCGGTGTCCTTGTACCAGATCGCCGAGCCTGGATCGTCCTCGTTGCGCGTCCACTGGAACGCCTCGCGATCGGGGATGTCATTCGCGTCGGTCTTCCACGCCTGCGACTGCATCCCCTTCATCCCGAGCTCCTGGCCGTAGTAGATGAGCGGCGTGCCCTTGAGCAGCACATCGAGCGCGGCGCCGATGCGCTGCTCCGCCGGATCGGCGTGCACGGAGGAGAACCGGTTCATGTCGTGGTTCTCGATGAACACGAGCTGGCCCTTGCCGCTCGGTGTTCGCTCGAGCGTCTGCGTGATGGCGTGCGCGATCGAATCGCGGTTCAGCGAGCCGATGGCCCGTTGCAAGGGGAAGGCGAATACCAGGTCTACGTGCCCGCGCTCGAGCCAGTCGTCGCCGAAACCCCAGTCGGCCTGCTCGGCGATGAACCGGACGCGCGGATTCACCGCGCGCGCTCGCGAGAAGATCGGCGCCCAGAGGTGGGCGAACAGTCCTGTCAACTTTCCCTTGTCGTCCAGGTCGTCCATCATGTGGTCGAGCCGGAACCCATCCACGCCATCGTCGAAGCGCCCGTCGTGGTTCGGGTCCACGAGCGACGCGAAGAGATTCTCGAAGTACTGCACGACGGCGGTATCGCGGAGGTTGACGGTGGCGACGGGAATGCTGGCGCCGTCGTACGTCGGCAGCGCCGTAATGCCGTAGACGATGGGTTCCGGCTCGGAGTTGCCGGGTCCGTCATACAGGATGTAGTGACTGTACGGGGAGTTCGGCTGCCTGAGAGATTGCCGGAGCCACGGATTGTCGCGCACCGCGTACTGGATTTCCTCGTCGAGATAGATCTTCATGTGGCGCGCATGAACCGCTTCCACGAGGTCGTGCAGCGCTGTCGCGCTGCCGTAGGCCGGGTCCACGCCTTCGAAACTCGAGGCGAAGTAGTTGTGATAGGTGGGTGAAGGATTGATAGGTGTGAGCAGAAGCGACGTGACACCGAGTTCCTGCAGGTAGCCAAGCTTGTCCTGGATGCCGCGCAGGTCGCCGATGCGGTCGCCGTTGGCATCGCGAAAGCTGCGCACGAAGATCTGATAGAACACCTCATCCTCCGCGGCCCAGCGCGCGCGGTGCTGCGCGTGCGCGAGCGGGGCGCGCATCGCCGTGGTGAGCAGAGCGAGCGATACGACCAGTGTGGTCATGGACGGATGCCGGCGGTGGTTCATGCGCGGACCTCGGGAGTGGGGCGGGGAGCCGAGACGCGGTACGGAGCTTCACGTTTGGCGCTCGCTGCGCGGCAGCGCGTGCATGAGCGCAGGGCCGCTGCCCGAGCCCGAGACGGCCCGCCCCTGCACCCCGTGAGCATTATGAAAGCATGATACGTGAAGATCATCAATACTGGGCTGGACGTGCGGCGAGTGCCAACGACGGGATGCGGTACAGGACGTTGGGGGGACTCGTCGGCTGCCGCTCATCGCAAAATCTGACTCGTGCCCACTATCGCCGATCCATCTCGCTCGCCGGCGCCCGATGATGGGCAGCGCCGGCGAGGATGGATCTCATGCTGCAGCGATTCAGCTTCCAGAGCTCCCAGGACATCCCGCTGCATCATAGAAGTGCCGTGAACCATTCGGGATCACCTGGCCGTCCACTATCAGCGTGTTGCCGAAGCCGTCAGGGTGGCTGAACCACACGTCGTCCCAATTCAGGTTCCCGTTCAGCGTGAGATTGAATGTCGAGTTGAGCAGGTACGGCTTGGGCTTGGGGTCAATGCCGAGACCCGTCTGGTGCCGCGCGAACGACACGAACAGGTTGGTCTGGCAACTCCCCTGGAACACGTTGCCGCCGAGCGTCACGTCCACATCGCCCCGGCGATCGGTGTCAACCACCGGGAAGGCGGCGTGCACGATCATCCCGAAGCGGTTGTTGACCAGAACGTTGTCCTGAACAACAGCGTGGATGGCTCCGTGCACGTTCGGTGCGCTCACACCGACGGCATCCATCCGAATGCCGACGCCGACCGGGATGCGCTGATGGTCCTGCACCTCGTTGTTTCTGATGTCGGCCCAGATCTCGGCGCTCGCGGGCAGCTCGTATGGCTCGACGCCAGCCGGCACCGGGAGTCCCACGGTGGGACTCACCGACACACCGGGTATTCCGCCGGCCAGCAGGCGGTTGCCGTGGGCGTTGAATGTCCCCGGTCCCGCCAGGCAGAGGTCGCACGTGCCGGCCGTTCCGCCAAGATGATTTTCGATCACGTCGGCACTGCTGGCGCGGAGGTCCACCGACTCGGTGAATCCGCCCTCGAGCCGGTTGCCGCGAATTGTGAGCCTCGTCACTCGCAGAGCCAGGATTCCCTGTCCTCCCGCGGTAACCGCCGGGTCATTCCCCGACTGGAACACGAATCCCTCGACGGTGAGTCCGTTGCCTGCCGACCCGTTGGGGTGTCCATTGGCGATGACGATCGGCGTGGAGACGCTGCCATCGAACGGCAGCGGCTCGACCGGCGAAAGCACGGTCTCGTCGGGGCTGGTGCCCTGGCCGGTCGCGCGACCGCTGGCGTCGAGTGCCATCGCGAGCGCGCCATGGAGCGTGACGTCGGGCATGTCCACCATCAACGGGAAATGCTCCAACGTGCCCGACGCCGTGCCGATGGTGCCCTGATACGTACCGGACGAAACTAGAATGGTTATGCGGCAGGCACCGGCCACTGCCTCCCCGGCTGCCACCCGGCTTGCCCGAGCGGCGGCGAGAGCATCCTGGATGGTGGTGAAGTGTGCACCGTCGGCCGGCTGGTTGGGGTCATGGCTGACCATGAGCGTGGAGATGTAGTCGCCATGCCCCAGGTGATCGGCGAGACCGGCAACGCCAATCTCCAGGATGCTGCCTTTGGTGGCGGGTTTATGACAGACATAGAGCTTGCCGGCGGCTGGCGTGAGCGACAGCCGTGCCCGATCGGGCCTCGGCGCCACGGGCACGTCGGCGGTGCAGGATGCCAGCAGGATGGCGCCGAGGCCGATGGCCAGGGCGCGTGGGTGGATAATGGACATTGGTACGGTGCCTCATGAAGGGGAGTAGTGTGCAATCGGTTCGCCAACACTAGGTTGATGGCGTCCCCAACGCGTCACCATCTCGTCCCCGCGACTGAACTCATGATCGATTTGCGGTTGCTGGGTGCCATCGATGTTCGTGCGAGTCACCGCGACTGGGGCGGGCCTGTGCTCACCCAGCCAAAGCGGGTCGCGCTGCTGGTCTATCTGGCGCTGGCGGAACCGCGAGGGCTTCACTCGCGCGACCGTCTGCTCGCGCTGTTCTGGCCCGAGGCGGACGACAATTCTTCGCGCCACTCTCTGCGCAACGCCCTGCACGCGATCCGCCAGGCGCTGGGCGACGACGTCGTTGTGACACGCGGTGAGGCGTGGGTCGGACTCGACTTCCACGGGCTGCGCTGCGACGCACTCGAACTCCGCGCACATCTTGCGGCGGGGCGGGTGAGCGATGCACTCGCTCTCTGGACGGGAGACCTCGCGCCCGGTTTTCACGTATCCGGAGCACCCGAATTCGAGCACTGGCTGGACGAAGAACGCGCAGCGCTCGGCGGCGCGGTGCGGGCGGCGGCATGGAAACAGGCCAACGCGCTGGAAGGCTCCGGCGCGGCCGAAATGGAGGCTGTGCGTCAGGCGGTGCGACTCGATCCGGGGAACGAGCCCGGAGCGCGCCGTCTCATGCGACTGCTCGCGGCGATGGGTGACCGGAGCGGCGCGCTGCGGGCGTATCAGGAGCTGGCCGCCTGGTTCGCGCGCGAGCTCGAGGCAGCGCCGTCCGCGGAGACGGAAGATCTGGCGGAGCAGCTTCGTGCGACGGGACCAGTGCGCCAGGCTCCGCGTGACCGTGTCGTTGACGTGGTGACTCACGCGCCACGGGCCGGGCCTTCCATGCCCATCACGGTGGCTCCGCCTGTACGGCGCATCAGGCGCGGGGCCATCGCGCTCGCTCTCGTGAGCGCGGTGGCGTTGGGTGGCGCGGCGTATCTCGAGCGAGGCATCCCGGCGCGTGTCGAGCGGGGCACCCCGGCGAACGCCAGTGATCCCGCGGCGGAGGCGCAGCGCGCTGTACTGCGGCTGCCGGTGCGATACCGGGCGGACACGGCAGCCTACAGTTCCTACCTCCGCGGCCTCACGCTCCGATTTCAGTTCCGTTTCGCCGCATCGCGCGATACGATGGCGGCGTTGGTGAATCGGGATCCGCTCTATGTGCCCGGTCTCTACGGACTGGCACACGCGTGGATCTTCCTGGCGCTCAATAATTCGACCGACCCGGATGAGGCGTGGCCGCGTATCGATGAACTGGCGCGGCGTGCGCTGGCGCTCGACAGCACGGCGGCGAATGCATGGCTGGTGCTGGCGTCGGAGGACATGTTCGAATATCTCGATCTTCCGCGCGCCGGCGCGCAGCTCGACCGCGCTCGTTCTCTCGATTTGCTGGATCCGGACGTGGCGGGGATGCGATCGGTGTGGTTCCGCTTCCAGGGTGAGATGGACAGTGCGGTGGCAGAGGCGCAGGTCGCGCACCGGCTCGATCCGCTGAGCCTCTACTTTGGACGGCTGGTCGCCAAGCAACTCTACTTCGCCCGGCGCTACGACGAATCGCGGCGGGTTTACATGCAGCTATTGCAGGACAATCCCGAGTGGCTGCGCGCCGATCTGGATCTTGCCCAACTCAATGCCGCGACGGGGCGACCACGCGAGGCGGTGGCGTGGCTGCGCCGAGCGCGCGCGGCACAGGGCGACTCGGCGGGCGCGGCGGCGCTCGGAGCGGCGGTGACGGACGCCGAGGCGGTCCGATTGCTCATGGCCGACGCCAGGCGGAGTATCGCCCGGCTCGACCGTGCGGCGCGCGCCGGTGAGCAGGCTCCGGCATCGGGCTATGCTTCCGCATTCGCGGTGCTCAAAGACACTGTTGCCACGCTCGCGTGGCTCGACTCGATCGTGGTGCAGCGGGACAGTTATCTGCATCAGGTGCGACTCGATCCGGTTTTCGACTTCGTGAGAGGAAAGCCGGAATACCGGTCGTGGGAGAAGCGCTCGGGACTGCCGGCGATGCCGGCCGCGGCGCGAGAAGGGCGCTCCAGTCGGTCCGAGACGAGATCCTCGTCGCCGGGAACGTTGGAGGCGACGCGTGCGCGCGCGAGAGTACCGTGACGGCATTCGCGTCTGCCCCGCAGGTTGACACGGGTGTCGCCACAGGTCATGGAGCTGGAACGGTAGCGACTGCACGCCGATTGGTAGCCGCCGCGGAGACAGATGGCGATGGCGAACATGCATCGCAGCCACCATGGACAGATATGGACGCGCGAACGACGCAAGCAGGCCCGCACGAGCCTTGACGAGCGGTTCTGCGGTTGGCGAATATGCGGCGGCGCCGTCTCTGGCATTGCTTTGACCTGACTGGCCCGCGCTCGCAGTTGAAGCACGAATCGACGTTCACGAAGCCGAGCGCGCCGTCCAGAACGAGCAAGCGCCCGTCTCGCCCAGCTCCGATGCTGCTCGCCATCTCATCGTCCCGCGCGCCTCGCGCACAAACTCGTCATTCGCATTGGGGCGACATCTCATGAATCGCAAGCAGCAGATTGTCCGGATTCTCTTTGCCACGGGAATGCTCAGCGTCGGCGTTGTCGTGCTCGTGTACGGCTACCCCGTGCTGCTATTTCAGACTGTCCCACCGGCGTGGAACACGTGGCTGAAGCCCGTCGGCTACGTGTCCGGCGTCATCCTCACAGGCACCGGTCTGGGTTTGCTGTTCGAGCGATCGGCCCCAACCTCGACACGCATCCTGCTTCCATTTCTGCTGCTCTGGCTCCTCACGAGACTGCCGGCTGTGCCAGCGGATCCGCTCAGGGAAATCAGTTGGTTCGCCGTTGGTG
>JBOHTE010000811.1:0-2372 GCA_050733555.1 Gemmatimonadaceae bacterium
CCGCGCTTCAGGGCCGGCGGGCGGCAACGCCGGGAGACATGAAATGCCTTCGATCAACGATGTGCTCAAGCGCCACACCGACTCCCTCATGGCCGTTCCCGGCGTAGTCGGCGTGGGACAGGGTGAGCAGAACGGACACCCGACGGTCTACGTGATGGTCGCGCAGCTCACCGACAGTCTGCGCCGCGCCCTGCCCGATTCGCTGGACGGATACGCCGTGCAGATCGTGACAACCGGGACGATCCACGCGCAGCCCGAGTGAATCATCTCGCGCAGCGTCGTCCGGCAAGTATGCTCACTGCGGGTCAAATGCCGGGACGGGGTTGGCCTCGCTTCCTGTCGTCCGGACGACCGGACTACAGCAGCGCAGGCCCATCATGCTCGCGCTGCCGCACCTCGCGCTCGGCGCGAAACCAATCATCCAGCTCATTTCCCTGCTGGCCCCCGCGCATCAGATAGAGCTCGTACGCGCGGCGGCGCACCACGTCGTCGCTCACAACGCGGCGAGCCCTGGATTGAATTTCCGGCACATCATCCATGCGTGCATCGAGCGACACCTCCTGCTCCGCTGCACGGCGATTCGGCTGGTCCACGACCGCACTCCGTTTGGAGGCACGCGGCCGCCGTCCTCTGGGTTCCGCCATCTCAATCTCCTTCTGCATTGATTCCGCTGCGGGGTGGCAAGCCGGAATCTGAACCCGCCTCCCGCGCCCGTGATTGTAGAATATCACTGCTGCGATCGAGCTGGAACCGCTGCGAATTGCGTGCCCGCAACAGGGAGCACCGTTCAGCGCCGGAGCAACGATCGACGCTGCTCCGGCGCTGATGTGTGACGCCCGAATTCCTTTCCGGTCTCTACCGCGGATTCACATAGGTAATGGCAAACCGCCCCTCTCCGTTGATAATGGTGACCATCTCGTCAGTCGGATGAAAATGCGGCGGGATGGCTCAGGTTCACGTCCTCCGAGGGGGTTGATGTCCGAGCCAGTCCACGGGCAGCGCCAACACGCGGATCGCCCTGACATTCCCCGTGAGCCGAAAAGGTGCCGCAACCGGCTCATCCAGCCGGCGGCAGGACACTGGCGGCAACCGGCGCCGAGCGATCAGCCTGATCCGTGCCGAAAATCACGCCACGCCGTTCCCACCCCAGCCCCGCCGCGAGCATGGCGCCAACGCACACAATGAACGCGATGAGTGCCATGGACGTCGCATAACTCGTATGCGCAGCGAGCAATGCTTCGAGAAACGCGATCGAGCTCGCGATCAACACGCCGCACTGGTAGGCGAAGCCTGGGAGAAAGCCACGCACCGAATCCGGCGAAAGCTCCGTGATGTGCGCGGGAATGACGCCCCAGGCGCCCTGCACCATGAACTGCATGAGAAATGCACCGGCCACCAGCACGGTCACCGATGGCGCGAATGCCCAGAGCGGGATGCAGAGCACGGCCAGCCCCAGTGCAACGACGATCGCCTTGCGCCGGCCAATGCGATCGGAGAAGTGGCCAACGAGCACGCCCCCAAGAATCGCCCCGATCATGGAAAACGCGGTCAGCGCCGATCGCTGGTGCGGGGTGAAGCCCCAGCCGCGCTCGAGAAACGTGGGATAGAGATCCTGCGTGCCATGCGACACGAAATTCATCATGGCCATGAGTACAGTCAGGTAGAGAAAGAGCCGCCAGTGCGAGAGGATCCCGCGGCCGAGTTCGCCCCAGCTCGCGTGCTTTGTGCGCTCCCATACTTCGGATTCCTTCACCTTGAGCCGAACGTAGATCGCCAGCAGCGCCGGCAACCCGCCAATGAAGAACAGCGGACGCCACCCCCAACGCGGAAAGACGAAGAAGTAGCACACCGCCGCCAGCAGATAACCCGCCGCATAGCCCTCCTGCAGCAACCCGGAGAGGACGCCGCGTCGCGCACGCGGTGCTTTCTCCATGGCGAGCGAGGCGCCGACGCCCCATTCGCCCCCCATCCCGATGCCGTAGAGCGCGCGCAGCACCAGGAAGGTCGTGAAATTCGGCGCGAACCCCGTCAGCACCTCGACCACGGAGAAAAACACCAGATCAATGATGAGCGGCAACCGCCGTCCATACCGGTCCGCCAGCAGCCCAAAGATGAACGCGCCAACGGGCCGGAATGCCAGCGTCAGCGTGAGCGAGAGCGTCATCGCCTCGTCTGACCTGCCAAACTCGGCGCCAATGGACGTCAGCGTGAGGACGACGAGAAAGAAGTCGAACGCATCGAGCGTCCAGCCGAGAAATCCTGCGGTAACAGCGGCGCGATGGTCGCTCATGGAAGACGGGTCGGAGTGCGAAGCGGCAAGAGGCCAAAGGAGGGCATAGGGGCAGCCCATGGGGCTGCCCCATGGGCTGCCC
>JBOHTE010000812.1:0-2908 GCA_050733555.1 Gemmatimonadaceae bacterium
CGCCACATGCCCGCGCCACATGCCCGCGCCACATGCCCGCGCCACATGCCCGCGTCACATGCCCGCGTCACATTCCCGCGTCACATTCCCCACGCCCCACGTTCGCTCACGACGTCCCACTCGCGGATCTCATCAGAGTTCCCAAGGTCGTCCTGGAACATCTCCGACGCCTGCTGCCCCAGTTCGCGATCCTCGATGAGCGCATCCAGCTCGTAGTTGATGGACACCCCCAGCGGATTGAAATCCGTGGAGCCCACGCGCACCCAGCGATTGTCCACGACGCTCGTCTTCGCGTGCATCATGACCCCGCGCCACTCCCAGATGCGCACACCGTTGCGCAGCAGTCGGCGATAGCCGCGCCGCGTGAGCCGGCGCACCCAGGGATGATCGGACTTGCTCGGCACGAGCACGCGCACGTCCACACCGTCGCGCGCCGCGCCCGCGAGCGCCTCGATCTCCGAGAGCGAGGGGACGAAGTACGCGCTCGCGATCCAGATGCGCTGCTGCGCGGACACGGCCTGGAACTGGAAGGCGCGCCCCACGCGATAGCGCAGCGGCTCGCCCTCGACGATGCCCACGACGGCGCCGGGCTCGGTATCCGGGTCGGTGTCCACGCCGTGTATGGGCGGCACGAGATAGCGCCGCCGGCGGCGATGCTCACGTTCGCCGCCGGCGCGGCGCCACATGACCTCGAACGCCTGCGTCATGTCCTGCGCCGCGGGCCCCTCGATGCGCACCGCGGTATCCCGCCACGGTGCACTCTTGCGCCGCGTCATCCCGCCCGACCACACCTCGCCCAGCCCGATCCCGCCGGTCACCCCAACCGCATCGTCCACGACCAGCACCTTGCGGTGATCGCGCGGCAGGAGCCCCAGCCACGGCGTGAGACCCGGCCGATTGAAGATGCGCACGTCCACTCCCTCATTCCGCAGCCGGCGCCAGAACGCGCGCGGAGTCTCGCGGCTCCCGATCCAATCCGCGATGAGCTGGACGCGCACGTCGCGTCGCGCCGCGGCGATGAGCGACTCGCTGAACCGCCGGCCCACCGCGTCGTCCAGGATCATGTAGTTCTCGAGCAGGATCGCCCGCTTCGCTCCGTCAATCGCCGCGATCATCGTGTCGAACGTGCGCGGTCCGTTGCGCAGCAGCTCGACCCGGTTTCCTCCCGATGCGCCCGCGCGGGCGATGCGCCAGAGTCCGCGCGCGAACGACGGGCCGCGCGCCGTCAGTGGCTCGACGACGCGTGACGCGGCGGGCACGACGACCGGTGCGCCCGGTACGTTCGCTGTCGTAGGCGGCGTCACGGCTGGAAGCGTGGCCATATCGGCCTTAAGCTACTGCTGCCCCGCCGGGCCGGGCCAGCATGCGCCTGCCCCCTTCGACTCCCGCACCAGGACCATGCCTCCCTCCCGCTCACCGCTGGACCTCGATCACGACAGCATGCGCCGCCTTGGCTACCGCGTGACTGATGTGGTGGCTGACCACCTCGCGTCGCTGCGCGAGCAGCCGGCGTTCACGTCCATCACGCGCGATGCGGCGGACCAGCTCATCGCGTCGCCCCCGCCCGAGCGCGGCGCCGACTTTGATACCCTGCTGGACACGCTTCGCGCGCGCGTGTTCCCGCACGCCGCGCGCGAACCGCATCCGGGTTTCATCGCGTACGTGCCGAGCTGTCCCACCTTTCCCGCCGTGATGGGCGACTGGCTGGCGACCGGCTTCAACTTCTTCGCCGGCGTGTGGCCCGTGGCCGCCGGCCCCAACGCTGTCGAGCTGGTGGTGCTCGACTGGTTCCGGCAGTGGCTGGACATGCCGGCCGGCGCCGGCGGCATTCTCACGACCGGCGGCTCCGGCGCGAATCTCACCGCGATGATCGCCGCGCGACACCAGGCGGTGGGCGACGATGCCGCGCGCATCGCGCGGCTCTGCGTGTACATGTCGGACCAGACGCACTCCTCGGCCATCCGCTCCGCCTGGATCGCCGGAGTGCCCCGCGCCAACGTGCGACTGCTCCCCGCCGACGAGCACTTCCGGCTCTCCATCCCCGCGCTCGAGGCGGCACTCGCGGCGGATCGCCGCTCGGGACTCATTCCGCTCGCGGTCGTGGCCAACGGCGGGACCACGAACACGGGTGCCGTGGATCCGCTCTCCGACATTGCGGATCTGTGCGCGCGCGAACGCGTGTGGATGCACGTGGATGCGGCCTACGGCGGCTTCGCCGTCCTCACGGATCAGGGGCGCAGCGCGCTCTCGGGAATCGGACGCGCCGACTCGGTGACCGTGGATCCGCACAAATGGCTCTACGTCCCCTTCGAGTGCGGCTGTCTCATGGTGCGCGAGCCGGCGCGTCTCAAGGCCGCCTTCCAGATCTATCCCGACTATCTCAAGGACGCCGAGAGCGTGGGTGAGGAAGTGAACTTCGCGGACTACGGCGAGCAGCTCACGCGCTACGCGCGCGCGCTCAAGGTGTGGCTCAACGTGAGCTACTTCGGCGTGAGCGCGCTGCGCGATGCGATCGCCTACAGCATGTCGCTGGCCGAGCACGCCGAGCGCGCCGCGCGCGCGACGGGTGTCATGGAGATCATGTCGCCCGCCACGCTCGGCATTCTCTGCTTCCGCCTGCACCCACGCGGCACGGATGATCCCGCGACGCTGGACGAGCTCAACCAGCGCGTGAACGCCGCCGTGAATGCATCGGGGCGCTACTTCATCTCGAGCACGCGCATTCGCGGCGCCTTCTCGCTCCGGATCTGCCCCATCGGCTTCAGGACGAGGCAGGAGGATGTGGAGGGGGTGGTGGGGATGGTGGCTGGTTCCCGGTAGCAGGTGGCTCGTGGCCTGTTGCCGACAGGCCCCCCTCAGGCCCCGGCGTGGGGGAGCGCCGCGGACCCTCGGTACTGCGGGTCCGCTC
>JBOHTE010000813.1:0-11539 GCA_050733555.1 Gemmatimonadaceae bacterium
ATCCAGTTGTTCAGGAAGGCCTGTGCCTCGCTCCGCGACATGTACCCCCCGATCTTGTCGCGCATCATGGCCTTGAGGTAGTGCGCGAAGCGCGACACGGCGAAGATGTAGGGCAGTTGCGCCGAGATACGTGCATTGGCCGTCGCGGCATCGCTGTCGTACAGCTTGGCCTTCTGCGCCGACTGTACGCTGAAGAAGCACGCGTTGGGGGTGCCCTTCTGATGCACAAGCGGCGCGAAGCCGAGGTCCGCCAGTTCCTTCTCACGGCGGTCCGTGATCTGCGCTTCCGTGGGGCACTTCATGGCGACATCGCCGCTGTCGGTGTGGAAGTTGTGCACCGGCAGTCCCTCCACCAGGCCGCCGCTTTCCACGCCGCGAATGCACGCGCACCAGCCGTAGAGGGCAAAGGCGTTGGTAACGCGCGCGCTCAGCGCCCACCCCGAGTTGCCCCACAGATACTTTTCATGGTCCGTGCCGTCGACGTGCTCCTCATAGTGAAACGCTTCCACGGGCACGGTGTCGTTGCCATAGGGCTCGCGCATGAGGATGCGCGGGAGCGTGAGCGCCACGTAGCGCGAGTCCTCGCTCTGGCGGAACGACTTCCACTTGGCGTACTCGGTGGTGTCGAACACCTTGGCCATGTCACGCGGCGCGTCGATCTGCGTGAAGCTGTCCATGTTCAGCATCTCGGGCGACGCCGCGGTGATGAACGGGGCATGCGCCGCCGCCGCCACCTGCGAGATCTTCTCGAGCAGCTCGATGTCCTGTCCCGACTTGCCGAACTCGTAGTCGCCCATGAGCGCACCGAACGGCGCGCCACCGAACACACCGTACTCCTCCTCGTACACCTTCTTGAATAGCGCACTCTGATCGAATTCCGGCGCGCGCTGCAGATCCCGCAACAGCTCCTTCTTGGGCACGTTGAGGATCTTGATCTTGAGCATCTCGCTCGTCTCGCTGTTCGCGAGCAAATAGCGCAAGCCGCGCCACGTGCCTTCGAGCTTCTGGAACTCGGGCGCGTGCATGATCTCGTTGAGCTGAATCGAGAGCAGATGGTCAATCTGCGCGATACGCGCATTGAGCATCGCTTCCGTGTCGCGCGCCATCGAGATCTGACCGCTGAGCACCTCGGACACGAAATTCTTGATCATGTCCTTGCCGCGCTCCTTTGCCGCGGCATCCTTGCCCATCCGGCCCTGCTCGACGATCTGATCCAGCAACCCCAGCTCGGTGGTCTCCGCCACCGCGGACTGTGTTGCCGCAGCCTTGGCTTCAGGCATCGGACCCTCCATCGGTACCCAGCTCCGCCTTGAGTTTGTTCATCTTGTCTGCGTCACCCAGTGTGGACTGCAGGATGTCCTCGAGCTTGTCGTTCCCCTGAAGCGTGCCGCGCAGGTCCGAGAGCTTGGTCCGGAGATCCAGCAGCTCGCGCAGCGGCTTGACCTGGCGCGCCACCGCATCCGGCGAGAAGTCGTCCATGCTCTTGAACGTGAGATCCACGCCCAGCTTCCCGGCGTTCGGATCCTCACTCAGCTTGTTCTCTACCGATATCGCGAGGTGCGGCTTCATGCTGGCCAGAACGTCATCGAAGTTGTCGAGGGTCACATCCACGAACTTGCGATCCTTCAGCTTCGCCAGAGGCTCCACCGGCTGGCCCGAGAAATCTCCGAGCACACCCATCACGAACGGCAGCTCCTTCATTTCGATGGCACCGCCCGTCTCCACGTCGTAACTGATATTGACGCGTGGAGGTCGTACGCGCTCCAACTTCTTTTGCGTGCTTTCCTTTGCCATGGTGAGACTCCTGTCGCGATGGTCCTCTGGGTGACGCTCAACGCCCGCGAAGTCGCGGAGCAACCGGAAGCCCGGTCAGGTCGGATTGAACTTGTGGGCCAGTAACGTAGACCGCCGAACGTATGAGCCGCGCCGCAGAGTGTCAAGCGTTTAATGTTCAGGCTACCGGGGCGCAGCCACCTCGCCCTGCCAACCCTTCAGCAACGATGCGGCGACCCGGAACGTCTCACTCGCCGACAGGCGGAAGTGGAAATCCATCCACCTCCAGCGCTCCCACCCCTATAAGCGATTTCACGGTGGAAACGATCATCTCGTCATCGATGCCCCGGTCCAGGAGACCATCCAGCCGCAGTTCGCGGATCAGCTCGCGCAGCGTCTGACCGCCATCGCAACGCGAAAGGAACGTCGCGGTTTCCGTCGCGCATTCGCCGGTCACGCCAAATGGCGCGGTGCTGCTCAGCCAGGACTGTTCCGCTTCCCAGGCTCCATGATCGAGGCGCTGCACCATGCGCAGTCGCACGTGTGCCGTCGCCACGGGTCGCATGGCCAATACGGCTTCCGCAAACTCCGGACGGGCACTCGCCTGCTGCCACTCGATCATCCAGTCCAGCGCTGCTCCCGGCGCCATGGCGCCAATGGCGCTCCGGAACGTCACGGGTGCGCAGGCTTCGGCATGGCGGCGCACCGCGAAGGAACAGTGCACCAGTCGCACGATGCCCTGTGCCTTGAATGCGTGATGCCGCTGCTCGGCCGCCGCGAAGGTCCCCCGCCCCATGTACGCCAGCCGACAGTAGTACTCGGTGGGATTGTACGTGTCCCGGACACATACCCCCACATCGAACTCCTCCTGGCCCGGGCCGATCATCTCGCGGATGCGCTCCTCCAGCGGCGCGCTCTCGCGATCCGTGGCGAAGCAGGTGCAGTAGAAGCTGCCGCCGGGCTCCAGATGTCGCGGCAGTCCGGCGAGAATCGCGCGGGTGACCCGCTCGCCATCGGGGCCGCCGTCGCGATAGATCATCGTCGTTTCGGCTTCAGCAACGTACGGCGGATGCGCCACGATGCGGTCGAACGTCAGACCCTGTACAGGCGCGTACACATCGCCGGCCAGCGCAGTCAGATTGTGCACGCCATTGAGCCGGGCGTTGAACTCCGCGAAACGTGTGGCGCGCTCGGTGATGTCGAGCGACCAGACCCGGGCGGCATGGCGTGAGGCGACGAGGGCGGCGATGCCGGTGCCGCCGCACATCTCCACGAACCGCTGGCACGGTGTGGCGGGGAGCGCGTCCAGGTACGCGCGCGTGGACTCGCTGATGGCCGGGTACACGGCGTCGGGCGCCAGCACGGGACCGGCTCCTTCCAGCCGTCTTCCCAGGTCGGATGCGACGAAGGATCCGCGCGTCGGATACAGCCGCACCGTTGCGTGCCAGGCGCCGTCCGCACCGCCATCCCGGCGAATGAGGCCGACCGCGTCCAGCGCGGCCGCGTCCGCTGCCGGAATGAGCGACTGCGCCACCGGTCCAGGCACCGGCTCGTCATCCAGGAACAGGCGCATGAGCACATCGAGCGCGTCCTGCACCACGGCGTCACGCCGCTCCTGGAACGCATAGATGGACTCGACGCCCGCTCTCGCGCAGATGGACGTTTCGCTGAACTGCATGCGCAGGAGACCGTCGCGCGCCCGGGAAAAGGTCGCCTCTTCCGGAAAGCGCAGCGGCACCGGCATCGTGGCCGGCACGGCACCCATCGCGACGGCCGTCATGTCGCCGGCGATCCGGTCCAGCGTCCGCCAAGTGCCGCGACGGGCTCGGCGATGGAGTGAAAGCGCACGAGGTGCACCACGTCCTGATTCCGGAGTGACGCCAGGGGCATGATCCCGCGGTCCATCATGTGCTGCGCGGCGCGCTCGGTGAGGAGCAGTTCGGCACACGGTACCGCGTCCCGCTCCGTGCCCGCGCCGATGAGCACGAGCGGCAGGCCGCCGATGTCGCGCCGCATGCCGGGCCGCAGCGACCACCCGGCTTCGGCGAATGACTCCGCCAGCAGCATGGCGCACGCGAAAGCACCGCTTCCCCAGAGCAGCTCTGCATGCGCGGGTGCGCCGTCGAGTTCCTCGAAACGGAAGCGTTCGCACGCGTCGGTGGCGGCGCCATACGGTTCGCGCAGCAGAAGGCGTGGGGCCACCAGCCCCGCCCACCGCGCGGCGGCCGTGCGTCGCAGTGCATCCCAGCGCGGTGACGTCTCCGATGGCCAGTCGTGGGCATCCGGGAGCACTGCAAAGTCCGGCAGGCCGCTCAACGGCGCACTCGCATCGGCAATGAAACTCACGCCGGCGCGCCGCGCCACTTCGGCAAGACGCGCGAGCAGCTCCACGTCCGGATCACTGGAGTCGAACCGGTAATCTCCGGCGATCAGCGCCCACGGCGCGGAACCCGATGTCGCGTCGCACGACTCCATGATGAGCCGGCAGACGGCGCTGTCCTCGGCGCGCTCGGGGGCGGCGCGCAGATCGGCAACCAGCTCCTCGCGCGAGACGTCGAGCAGATGGATCTGCAGCTGTTCGTCGGTCTCCACGCGGCGCACGAGCATCCAGACGGCGCGCCAGAGGGCCTCGAGCGACTGAAAGCGAGGATGGTGCAATACCGCACGCATCGCCGCGCTCAGTGCGGCATCCGCCCGCGCGAGCCTGCCCGCCTCGCGCGCGTCCGCGTTCGGGATGAGATGGGGCGCGACGAGGTTCCGGACAAGCGACCGGAACTCATCCTCGGCGGCGCCCGCGCCGCCAGTGCCCCGCTCCTCCGCCGGATCATCGAGCGGCTCACCGAGAATATCCTCGAGCACACTTCCGGTGCGCTGACGCGCCGCGGCGGGCGATGGTGGCAAAACCGCGGCGCCGGGCGATGGTGGCAATCCCGCGGCACCGGGCGATGGTGGCAATCGCGCGGCACCGGGCGATGGTGGCAGTCCCGCGGCACCGGCCAGTTCCTCACGCGCTGCCTGGAACTGCGGGAGCTGATCGTAAATCGCATCCGGGTGGAAGTCATCCATGTTGGCAAAGCGAAGCGCCACACGGCCAGCGTCATCGAGTACGATGTGCGGAGACAATCGCGCCAGCACGTCGTCGATGTCATCGCGATCCACCCGGATGGTGCGGCGGCTCGCCAGCGCGGCACCCGACTCCACAACGCCTCGGCTCGCGCGGCCGCTGAAGTCTCCAAGCAGCAGAAGACGGAACGGCGCGTCGCCGCCGGCAACGGGATGCTCGTCGATCCGTCCCGCGTTCACGTCCAGAACAGCATCGCTCGACTGTCGCGCAGCAGCCACGGCTTCCTCCTGAGTGATTCACGGTTCTCGCCCTGGTAAAGGGCATCTCCTGGCGCGGGTCTGTCAAGCTCACCGGGGCTCGCGACTGGATTTGCGCTCTCCCGGCGCTACTTTAGCACGCCATGAGACAGATGCAACCAGTTCTCTGGACCAAGGGCGTTCTGCTGAGCCCACAACATTTGCAGACGCAGGATCGCTACCTCGAAGACCTGTTGCAATTCGAGTTGGCGGGACTCACGTACTGTCCGTGGGGCTTTCACCGGCTGGAGATTGATCACGAAGCACTGGCGGGTGGCACGTTCGCGCTGGGCGCAGCCGGAGGGATTTTCCCCGACGGTCTGTTGTTCGACATGCCGGCCCCCGACGCCCTGCCGGCGCCGCGACTGCTCGAGGGCTGCTGGGAGGCGGACCAGAGCGTGCTCGACATCTATCTGGCCGTCCCGGAATATCGCTCGGACGGGCACAACGTCACCGCGAACGGGAAGGAGCAGTCCACGCGATTCGGGGCCGAGGTGCTCATGCGACGCGACGAGAACACCGGGCTGGCCGAGAAGCCCATCCAGGTCGCGCGCAAGAACTTTCGTTTTCTCACGGGCGGCGAATCCCTCGAGGGAAACTCCGTATTGCGGGTCGCGCGCCTCCACCGCTCCGCCACCGGCGAGTATTCGCTCGATGCGCAGTTCGTCGCGCCGCTCATCGACATCGCGGCAAGCGATTATCTGCTCGCCATCGCGCGCCGGCTCATCGAGATTCTCTCTGCGCGGAGCACCACGCTGTCCGGCTCGCGCCGGCAGAAGAACCAGAGCCTGGCCGAGTTCAGCATCTCGGACGTCGCCAGTTTCTGGCTGCTCTATTCCATCAACACGCACTTTCCGCAGATCCGGCATCTCTTCGAGACGCGACACGGTCATCCCGAGGAACTCTTCCGCGCCATGCTCTCCCTGGCCGGAGCGCTCACGACGTTCTCGACCACGCTGCATCCGCGCGATCTGCCGGCGTACGACCATGATGATCTGACGACGTGTTTCACCACACTCGACGAACAGCTTCGCGAGCTGCTCGAGACGGTGGTCCCGGCAAGCTGCGTCTCGCTCCCCTTGCGGCTGGTCCAGCAATCCATCCATGCCACGGCACTCGACCAGGATCGCTACTTTGCAGCGCCGCAAATGTACCTGGCGCTCGACGCGAGTGTGGGACGGGCCGAACTCATTCAGAAGGTGCCGCAGCTCATCAAGATCGCGGCCGCGGACCGGGTGGACGTGCTCATTCGCCAGGCGCTGCCCGGCGTGTCACTGACGTACACGCCGAGTCCGCCGCCCGCCGTACCGGTGAAGGTGAACACACACTATTTCCTGCTGGCGAAGTCAGGCGCCGAATGGGATGCGATCGTGCGCGCGCGCAATCTCGCGGCGTACGTGCCGGCGGACTTCCCGAATCCGCAGATGGAGCTGGTGGTGGTGCTTCCTCCGAAGGCCCGGTGAGCGTCGACGCGCTGACCAGACGCGCGGCGGGCTATTTCTTCAGCACCAGGTAGAGCACCAGCGCGATCGCCGCGAGCACCACGACGTTCAGCACGATGATGAGCGGCAGATTGGACGGCTTGGCCGCCGGTGCTGCTGCGGCCACGTCGCCCGCGGCTGGCGCACCGGTGGGTGGTGTGACGTGCGGAGCGGGCGTGGCCGACACTCCGCCAAGGATGCGTGTGAAGTCGCTGGGAACGTGAGCCGCCGCCGGGCGCGCAGACAGGACCGGTGGAGGAAGCGTTGGCAGAACCGGCGCGGCCGCTAGCGGCGCGGAAACGGGCGCCATCGGTGCAACCGGAGTCACCGCTGGCAGCGGCATGAAGAAGGGCGCCGGGTCGCTCGACGCCGGCGCCATCGGGAACGCCGGCCGCGGCGCGAAGCGTGGCGGCGGCAGTGTCACCGGCGGAACAACGACGGGCACTGGTTCCGCCGCGGGCGGCACGCCGCGCGCGCGCAGTACGTCCGTGGCGCGCCCCGAATTCACCGGACCAGACGGGAACGGCAGCGCTGCCGGTTCGGGCAGTGGCGGCGGCGCGAACGCGGGCATCGGGAAAGGCGACGGTGTACTCGGTGCCGGGGCCGTGGCGCCGCTTTGCGACTGGAACAGCCGCGTGAATTCGCCGGGCTGCGCCGCGCCCATGGGCGCTGCTGGCGACGGCGATGGCGACGGTGCTGGCGCCAGTGATGGCGGAGGTGCTGACGGCAGTGATGACGGCGGCACAAAGGGCGCCGTCTGCGACGGCGCTGGTGGCGGCGCCAAGGGCCCCGTCTGCGGCGGCGCAGGGGGTTTAGGGGGTGCAGGGGGCGCAGCGGGTAGCGCCTCGATCGCGCGCTGCGCGGGCGCGGCGACCGCTACAGGTGGAGAAATCGGCGCCGCTGGCGCCGTCGGCCGGACCGCGGCGGGAGATCCGAATAGCTGGGTGAACTCGCCCGGCGTGCGTGCGGCTGGCTGCAGCGGCTGTGTCACCGGTCGTGGCGGATCCAGCGGCGTCACAGTCGGCGCCGCGATCGGCGGGGCAGTTGGCGACGGCGCCGCAGCCGGTCTGTCATGAAACGACATCGCGGCCAGCTCCCGTGGCTGCGCGCCGCGTCCGGCGAGCCAACCGCTCAGCGTCGCAAAGCCAGCCAGCAGTTGCGTCACCACCACCACGTTCCCCTCCACCTCCACGATATCCAGCACCCGTCCCTTGTCGGGCCCGGGGAGCCGGTCGATCTGGTCGCGCACGGTCGCATTCTGAGCGGGCGTGCCCACGAGGTAGTGCACCATCACGCTCGTGCCCGACCCGGTGGACAATGCCTGCAGCGAGCGGACGGCTCCGTCCGCGACGGGCTTCACGAGATGGTACCTGGCGCTGAACTCGGCGCTTGTCATCGGCTGGTTGAGGCTCGCATGTTAGGGCAGGTCGCGCGGACCGTATTTTCCGACCACCGGGGTCGCGCGGATATTCGCGTTCCGTGCGATAATAAACTTTCATCCATGACGGCCGCAATCTTCGGCACCCTCGCGCTGCTCGCCGAGCATACCCGGCGCGGATTCACGTACCACACACGCTAACGCATGACGCAACTCTCCAGAGTGGTGTGGCGGGAGGGCATGCACCTCGCCCAGCACCACTTTCAGGCGCAGAGTCGCTTCTTCGAGGACTCCTTCCGCTTCGCGATCGGGCACCTCTTCTTCGCGCCATACGGCCTGCTCGGCGTGGAGCTCGATGATGCGGCGCTGCACAACGGCACCGTCGCGCTCATTCACGCACGCGGCATCATGCCCGATGGTCTGCCGTTTCACATCCCCGATGGCGACCCCGCGCCGCCGCCCCTCGAAATCCGTGACATCTTTTCGCCCACGCAGGACAGCCATCTCGTTCGTCTCACCATCCCGGCCTTTCGCGTCAACGCCGCCAATGTGATGGACGCGGCCGGCACGAGCGATGTCACGGCCCGGTTTGTCGAGCATGAAGAGCTGGTGCTCGACGAAACGACCGGTCGCGACGAAAAGAGGGTGCGCATGGGGCGCAAGCACTTCACGCTCACGCTCGACTCGGGCGACACGACCGACGACGTGACGCTGCCGCTCGCCCGCGTGCGGCGCGACGGGCGCGGCGGTTTCATCTACGACGCGGCGTATGTACCGCCGTCGCTCCAGATCGGCGCCAGCGAGCATCTGCTGCAGCTCCTGGCGCGCCTCGTGGACATGCTCGACGGCAAGAGCGACACGCTGGGCGCGGGCCGCGCACGGGGATCGCTGGGGGAGTTCGCCAGCCACGACGTCGCGACCTTCTGGCTGCTCCACGCCGTGCATTCCGCACTGGGCCCGCTGCGGCATCATCTGCAGCTCAGGCGGACCCACCCCGAGCAGGTGTATCGCGAGCTCGCCCGTCTGGGTGGCGCACTGTGCACCTTCTCGCTCGACGCGCACCCGCGCACGCTCCCCGCCTATGACCAGGAGCACCTTGGTGAGTGCTTCGACGCGCTGGAGCGGCATATCCGCGCCAATCTCGAAATCATCATCCCGACCAGCTGCGTGACGATTCCGCTGCAGGCGGCCGAAGCGTATCTCTACACGGGCCGCGTGGTGGACACGCGCTGCTTCGCTCGCTCACGCTGGGTCCTCGGCGTCCGGACCAGTGCCGGTGAAGCGGAGACCATCATGCGCGTCCCACGCTTCGTGAAGGTCTGCTCGGCGAAATTCATCCCGGATCTGGTGCGCCGTGCGTATCCAGGACTCACGCTCACGCACATTCCCAATCCGCCCGCCGCGCTCTCTCCGCGCGTGGACACGCAGTACTTCAGCATCAGCCAGTCCGGCCCTTGCTGGGAGACTCTCAATCAGACCGCCGAAGTGGGCGTGTACGCGCCGGACGCACTGCCAAACCCGCACCTCGACTTGCTCGTCCTGTTGGAGGGGTGAACGCCACCCGCCTGCCCGTACACGGTGAGCCAGGAATGATCTCATGACACTCGCACCACCGCCGGTTGCACCGGCTCCAACGCAAACCCGTTCCATCACCTCCGCGCGACGTGGCGCGCTGGCGCTGGCGCTGCAGGAAGCGCTCACCGCCACCGTGCGACTGCGCGCCAACCGGCAGGTCGCCGCCGACGCCGACTCCTTTCGCCGCCACATCCGGCAGGTGCTTGCCAGCGCCGAGCAGGACGCCCGACGCGCCGGGTACGGGGAGGAGGATATCCGGCTCGCGCTCTACGCCGTCGTCGCGTTCCTCGATGAATCGGTGCTCAACTCCACGCAGCGGATGTTCGCCGACTGGCCGCGCAAGCCGCTGCAGGAAGAGTTGTTCGGCGGACATGTGGGTGGCGAGATGTTCTTCCAGAATCTGCAGCATCTGCTCGCGCGCCCCGACTCGGATGACACAGCGGATGTGCTCGAGGTCTATCAGTTGTGCCTGCAGCTCGGCTTTCATGGCCGTTACAGCGCGGCGGGCACCGGCGAGCTGCAGATGATCATGCAACAGGTGGCGGAGAAGATCCGCCGCATGCGCGGCGACTTCGGGGAGCTTTCGCCGGCGTGGCGCATCCCGCCGGGCGACATCCCGGTTGCGTCCGGTGATCCCTGGCTCAAGCGGCTCGGTTGGGGCGCCATTGGCGCGTTCGTGCTCGCCGCCCTGATCTTCGCGTTCGCGCTCTTCTCTCTGCGCTCCGGCACCGCGGATCTGCATGCGCTCGCGCAGCAGATCGTGCGCTGAGCCCCTCCCGTCGCCACCATGACTCCGGCTACTCCCTCGCTTTCCAAGACGCAGAAGATTTGCGCCGTCGCGCTCGCCGCGTACGTGGTCTTCGCGTTGCTCGTCTGGCACCTCGCCCCCAGGCTCAAGCTGCACGGCAGTGACATCTGGGTATTCCGCATCGGGCTCTGGCTGCTGGGTCTGATCGCGGCCGGCGTGGTGATCTGGCTGCAAGTTCGCAAACTCGCCCCCGGCGGGGCAGCGGCGCCCGGAGTGGATGACATTGATGTCACGGCCGCGGCCGCGCGCACACAGCTCGCGGGCTCGCGCAGCGCGCGCAGCGCAGGCACGTCGTCGCTCGCCGCGCTTCCCATGATCGTGGTACTGGGTCCTGACGGAAGCGCCAAGACCACAACCGTCACGCGCTCCGGGTTGGACCCGGAGCTGCTGGCCGGCGGTGTCATGCGCGGCGACACGGTGGCGCCCACCTCCGGGATCAACGTCTGGTATTCCCAGGGCACCGTGTTTCTCGAAGCCGGGGGACCCGCATTCGCCAACTCCGCGCGGTTCGCGCGGGTGATCCGCCATGCGCAACCCGGTCGCCTGCGCGCGGTGTTCGGAAGTGGCGCGCAGCCGCCGCGCCTGGCCGTGGCGTGCATGAGCTGCGAGGAGTTTCTGAAGACGGGAGCGAGTGAGAGCGTCATGGGACTCGCGCGCGCCATGCGTGAGCGCCTCTCGCAGCTCTCGCGCGCGCTGGGCGTGCAGCTTCCGGTCTACGTGATCTTCACCAAGGCCGATCGCATCCCGTACTTCGCGGACTTCGTGCAGAATCTGTCGAACGATGAAGCGCGTGAAGTACTGGGCGTGACGCTGGCTCCCGATGTGGGCGCCACGGGGCTGTATGCCGACCGGCAGACGGCGCGCGTTGGCGGCGCCTTCGACCAGCTCTTCCGCTCGCTGGCTGAAAAGCGACTGCAGTTTCTCGCACGCGAGAACGCGGCGGAGCGCAGGCCCGGCGCCTACGAGTTTCCGCGCGAGCTGCGCAAGATCATGCCGCTGGCCCAGGAATTTCTCGTCGAACTGTGCAAGCCGAGCCAGCTCCAGGTGAGTCCATTCCTGCGCGGGTTCTACTTCGCCGGCGTGCGCGCGGTGATCATCACGGAATCCGCCGTGGCCGCGGCGCCGGTGGGCCGGCGCGCACAGGGCGGACCGGTCGGCGCCACC
>JBOHTE010000814.1:0-10701 GCA_050733555.1 Gemmatimonadaceae bacterium
CCGGCATGGTGTTCCGTCATGGAGTGATCATGATCGCACGGACCTGGCACGGGCGCGTGCCCGCTGAAAAATCGGATGCGTACTACGCGTATCTCCTCCGCACCGGCCTGGGTGCATACGCATCCACGCCGGGCAATCTCGGCGTGCACGTGTTGCGCCGCACCGATCAGGGTGTGACGCACTTTCTGCTTCTCACGTACTGGAAGTCGGTGGACGCCATCAAGGCGTTCGCCGGAGAGGACTACACCGTCGCGCGATATTATCCGGACGATGACGACTTCCTGCTCGAGCGCGAGCCATTCGTCATGCACTACGAGGTGCTCGCGGCGTCTCCCGGATCAGCGGCCTGACGGACGCGGCACTGTCGGAGGACCGAACAGCCGGCCGTCCCATACCACGTCAAAGGGACGCTGCGGGCGGATGTGCGACGCGTCCGGGTGCGCGGGATTCAGCACGTAGTTCCACTCTTCGGGCTGTCCCGGCACGGAGGGAACGAGCAGTACCGCCGTCCGGCCTTCAGCGACCCATGCGTCGCCGAAGGCGCGGGCGATGGATGACCCCTCGATCTCCCAGCCCGGGTGCGCCCGCGGATTGAACACTTCCGCTGGCACATCATCCGGGACAGCGATCCGCATGGCGTGATGCGGACCGGGGAGCGCCAGCCGCCCGCGATGCACCAGGATCTCGAGAATGGCGGTCGCATAGTGCTCCGCCCCGTAGATCACCGGCACGCCGGGCGAGGTCCATCTCCCGCCGGCGCGAACCGCTCCGGCGACGTCGTAGAGTGCGTGCCGCTTCTTGCCAACGCGATAGATGACGGGCACGCGCTCACACGGGGAGACTGAACTCGAGACGCCAGAGCACGTCCTCCACGCGGCGTGCGCCGAGATCGCTCACGGCGAGATCGATCGGCGCGCGACCGTCCAGCAGCGCGTGTGGCGACGTGAGGAACTGTTGCGCCTCGGCCTGCGACTCGAGCACGTGCTCGGCGAGCGCGGTCACGCGCGCCATGCGTTCGAGCCGTTCGCTCTCCTCGGGGCTGAGGACTCCGGATCGTTCGCGCCGGAGCAGGGTGGTGCGCGGGGCGACGAGTCGTTCCACGCGCGCGCGCTCGGCGGCGGGGTAGTGCGCGCTCACGCGGCGGAGGCTCTGCAGCGGCAGGCCACGGAGCACGAGCGCACTGAGCTGCGCGAGGGTGCTGACCTGCACGCGCAGCACGCGCCGTCCACCGAGTGCGGCGACGACGGTTTCGAGGGCGGGGTAGCGGGTCATGCGCCGTGCTCCGGCTGTCCAGTTGGAACGGAAATTTAGTCCATCTGGTCACCTCGCGCAATCCTCTGCACACGCAGCGATGAGTTGCTCGAAGAGATCGTCGAAGGACGTGTCGCGGGTGCTCACAGTGAAACGCTCATGTGAACGACGGCTCGCGCGTGATTCCGTGGAGGATGCACGAGCAAGCATGCTTGCGGCCCGAACGCGACCGGGCCAATCCTGCCCGGGGGCTCGTATGCGTGACTCAGGCCGTCCTGGCGCGCAACCCCTCGAACAGAGCCATCCCCGCCTGCCGCGCGTGCCGCTCGGCGTCGCCGGTCGAGACCCCGAGGAAACTCACGCGCTGGTCGAGCACGAGGGTCGTCAGTCCGTGCACCAGCGACCACGCCGCGAGCGCCTGCTCGCGGACGGCCCCCCGGCGGACCTGGCCCGAAGCCTGGCCGCGCTCCAGCACGTCGGTCAGCACCGCGAAGGTCGCGTCACTGGCCGCGTGGAGGGCGGGGTAGCGCGCCTTCTCGGCCAGCTCGGCCCCGAACATCAGGCGGTAGTGCGCCGGATGCTCGACCCCGAACCGGACATAGGCGGCGGCAATGCCGGCAAGAGCCTGGCGCGCTGAGCGCGGCTGCCCGCGGGCAGCGGCCTCCAGTGTCTGCCTGAGCGACTGGAACCCGAGCGCCCCCACCTCGGCGAGCAGCGCGGACTTGTCCTCGAAATGGTTGTACGGGGCCATGTGACTCACGCCCGCCCGGCGCGCCACCTCGCGGAGCGTGAAGTTCCACGCGCCCTCCTCGGTGACCATGCTGAGCGCCGTGTCGATCAGCGCGTGCCGGAGGTCGCCGTGATGGTAGGGCGCGGCGGGCCGCGCGGGCGCGGCTGATGGGGCCTGGGGCCTGGGCATGGGGCTCCCTCACGGAGAAATGTTTACAGGAGATATTGACAATGGAAACATTGCAGTCAATATTGACATTGTAAATATCGGCTGGCTCGCCAGCCCGTGCAACCCCCGCTGGGCAACTCGACCGCCAGCACAACTCCGAAGGAGGCATCCCATGCCGCGCACCACTCGCTTCCACTTGCGCCGGCCGCTCCTCGCGACCGGCCTCGTCCTGATCGGCCTGGCCGCGTCGGCCGCGACTACCCAGGCGCAGCGCCCGGCACCCGAACGGGCGCTCCTCAACCGGATTCCGGCCGCCACGTACCATGTGGTTGCCACCGACAACCGTTCTCCGGCCGCCATCGACGGCGATCGGGCCAGGAACGCATACTTCGCCGAGTTCACCGGCGTGGGCGCCGAGGGGCGCGACATGGTCTGGCGCGGCGCCGTTACGGGTGTCGCAGCCGGCGAGCTGACAGTCCGGCTCGCGCACGTGGGTCGGGATGTCGACACTGCCACGCCGACGTGGCCGGTCGAAGGCATCATTTTCGTCTCGGGTAAGGACCCGCAGCACGCATTCGCCGCCGAGGTGCATGGCACGATCAACTGGCGAACGAAGCGCGTGAGGCTCGCGGGCGAGGTCTCGCTCGGGTACATGCGCGGCGCGCACGTCGAACAGACGGCCGACCTCGTTAACTATGACCTCTCAGGCGAGCTGCGCCTCACGCCGGCGACGCTTGCCGCCGACCGGTAGCCCCGCCTGATGCGCGCGATGGACGCAATGCACGTGTTTCGGCCGCACCCCTCGGCCCTGTCATCCGATGGTGCCGAGGGCGGCCGCGACCAATAGGAGAGGGACCTCCCATGCTACACAGTTACTTGCACCGCCTTCCCGGCGCCCCGGCCGCCGCTGGCCTCAAAGAGGCTGTCGCCGGAAAAATTGTAAGCTGGACAGAGGAGCCGATATCGGCCGCGCCGCTTTCCTGGGCGCCGGACATGCCGGTCCACTACGTCAGCGTGGACGACATGCGGATCCGCTACCTGGTCGCGGGAAGCGGACCGGCCCTCGTGCTGCTGCACACGCTGCGGACGCAACTCGACATGTTCCAGAAGGTCATCCCGGAGCTGGCCAAGCGATTCCGGGTCTACGCCCTCGACTACCCTGGGCACGGCCACTCGGATGCGCCGGATGCCGACTACGCGGCGGAGTTCTTCGTCGCGTCCGTGGCGGGATTCCTGGACCGGCTGAACATCCAGGACGCCGTGTTGGCCGGCGAGTCGATCGGCGGCACGATCGCCCTGCTGCTCGCCGCGCGGCACAACCCCCGCGTCCGTGGTGTGGTGGCGGTCAATCCCTACGACTACGATCGCGGCCGCGGCCTGCGCAGGAGCTCCGCGCTGGCGAACGTGGTGCTCGGCATTACTGCCGTGCCCATCCTCGGCGACATGCTGACGCGACGCGCCCCATTACCGGCCGTGAAACGCATTCTGGAGGGCGGCGTAGCCCGGAAGAATTCCTTCCCGCCCGAATTGCTTCAGGAATTGTACGCAGCCGGGAAGCGGCCGGGCCACCCGCGCGCGTTCGTGCAGCTCGTGCGTCACTGGCCCAGTTGGGAGCAAGTACGTGCCGAGTACGGGAACATCGTCCTGCCGGTGCTCCTGCTCTACGGCGACCACGACTGGTCCCGCGACGCCGAGCGTGAGGCCGATCATCGGGCCATCCCGGGCTCGCGCATCCGCATCGTGAAGGATGCCGGACACTTCCTCGCCCTCGATGCCCCGAGCGCGTTCGTGCAAGCGGTCGTAGACTTCGATGCGCGCCGGGTGGAGTAGCGTTCCCCGGTCGCGCGTCGGCGCGGACGATCAGTCATTCATTGATGATCGTTGCGCGTAACTTTGACCATGTCCATCCGGTGACGTAGCTGGTGCGCAGTAGCTCGTTGTGCTCCGCCCGAATCGCGTTTTCCGAGGGACTTTCAGTGGCGTACTTGCCGAATCCCACGGTGCGCATCTCCTCCTCCATGATGCCGCTGTCACCGTCGGGCTTGAGCTCGTCGCCGATGCCCCGATAGCAGGAGCCTTGCAGATAGTGACTGGCATGCACGAGCTCGTGCGCCAGCGCAATGAATGCCGGCCGCGGCGGGTTGCCCGGCGACGCGTGATCCCAGGTCACCACCGCGCTCGATCCGGAGCCTCCTACATAGCGCTTTACCGATCCTCGAGGCCCGTCGGCATCGAGCCACTGGCCCACGACGATGTTCATATTGGACAGCAGCTTCTTTGCAAAACCCTGTTCACCTCCCGCCAGCCCGACCGGCAGCTGGATGAGGCGGCGGAATTCATTCGACGTATCGTCCACGGGAGCCGCCATCGCGAGCGATCCGAAATCGATCACGACTTTCTTGTGCGCATCGCAGTTATCGCTGATGGTCTTCAGCAGCGCCGCCCCAACGGGTTTGCTCGCGATCATCTGGAGAGCCTGCTTCGTCTCGCCCATGTAGTCGTCAGGCACCCAGGTCTTTCCGCGGTACGTATCCGCCCCGAGGAAAATGCCGGGGAACGCCGCGTTCCAGGGCAGCGGTTCCACGAGGTGCCGCGCCTGATTGACCTGACTCGTCAGATCGCTGACGGCACCCACATGATCGCGAATGGTGTTCAGCGTGCCGTTCTTCGTCTTCTTCCGCACCCAGGCGTTGAGGACAATCCCAAGTCCTTCAAGCATGTCGGGAGTCCTGCTCGTCTCCCAGACCTGCACCATGCGATCCACCGCCTGAAGACCGCCATCCCCGTCGCTGCGCGCCTTGTCACCCTTGCCCAGGGTCTTCTTCCGGTTCGTGCGGCTGAGCCACTCGTTGTAGCTCATGATGGTTGGTATGACGGGCATTCCTGGCCTCCGTGCAGTGATCGATTTCGCCGTGGGAACTGCCTACACCGTTGTAGCGAACGCCGCGAACGTGGTGCTGAAGCGCGAGAGCTTCTCGATTTCGATTTTCTGAACGTGCTTGCGAAAATCCTTTGCCGGGAACTTCGACCACGCGCCTTGCTGCCAGCCGTTCACCTTTTCGGTCTTATGGAACATGAGCACCGTCTGCTTGTCCGGTGAAAGCATGAACTCGCCCTTGAAGAGGACGGTGGGTTTCATGAGGACGCACTCGTCGCGGGTGCTGTAGTTGGCCGAGAGGCAGGGGTCGTAGAATTTGGCCCCGCAGCGCAGGTAGTAGTGCTCGTTGAAGACGCATCCGTTGCGGTAGTCGCGATTGCTCGCATCGCGGACGTTGCCGATCACCTGCGGGTCGAAGCAGAGATACTGGGGCTTGGTCCATACATAGCCCGAAATCGTGATGTACTCGACGTCGGTTTTGGGAATGCCAAGGTCCTGCTCGAAGAGCGCCTTGAGCGCCGTCGCGATGCCGCCGCACGGCACGGTGGTGGCCGTGCCCGCGAGCAGCGCATCGCCGCCAGCCTGTGCACTGGCAATGTAGTGCCAGTTGCGCTTGGCGTAGCTCAGGAAGTTGATGAAGAGGTTGTCCGCGAGCTGCTGGTTCGTCGCGCCGTCCGTCTTGAGCGTTGCGATGGGGTTGGGGCCAGCCAGGATTTCTTCACGGGCAGTCGACATGGGCATCCAGATGAGGGTGAGGGGAGGGGAAGCGTAGCATCGAGGCGGCGCGTACGACAGTGCTGCGCGAGGGAGGTGCAGCATCCGCGAGTCTTGCCCTCTGGGCGGCGTTCTCACGCTATTCCGGAGTGACCGCTGAAGGCCGTCATCGGCATCTGGTACTTCACTGCCGAGTGCGCCATCATAGGCGCCATGTCGCGCACCCCTCTCTTCGGGCTGGTGCAGCGGTCCCTCCGCGTCGCGCAGCTCGCCGCCACTCGCCGAGAGCCGCTGGACGAGGCGATCGACCGCGTGTTGCTTGCACCCCGGCCGGCCGACACACGCGCCACCATGTCCCGCCGCAGATTCGTCGCCGTGAGCGCCGCTGCATCCGCCGCGCTCGTGCTCGATGCGTGTCTCCCACGCCGCGGCAGCGGCACCGGTCTCCCCTCACCACGTCGTGATGTCGAGCCCGTGCTCATCATCGGCGCCGGCATCGCGGGTCTCACCGCCGCGTATCGGCTGCGCCAGCACGGCGTGCCGGTTCGCGTCTTTGAGGCGCAGCAGCGCGTGGGTGGGCGCATGTTCTCGCTCCGCGACACCTTTGCCGACGGGCAGTTGTGTGAACTCGGCGGCGAACTCATTGACTCCAATCACACGAGCATCCGGGCGTTGGCACAGGAACTGGGCATCGAGCTGGATGATCTGCGGCAGACGGACGCAGGATTCGACGCCGACGTGTGGTGGGTGGCAGGAGCCCGTCGCACCACGGCCGAAGTGATCATCGCGCTGGCGCCAGTGGCCGCGCAGCTCGACCTGGGACACGGCACCGCGGAGGATCAGGCACGCACCATGGTCGCCGATCTCGATCGCATTTTCCCGGGCTCACGTGCAGCGCACGAGGGGATGAAAGCCGTGCGATTCCAGTGGCCATCCTTTCCGTGGACGCTTGGCAGCTATGCCGGATATCTGCCGGGCCAGTGGACCTCCATTCGCGGCGCCGAGGGCGAGCCCGTGGGACGGCTGTTCTTCGCGGGCGAGCACTGCTCGCTCGCGTCGCAGGGATTCATGAACGGCGGCTGCGAGACCGGGGAGGCGGCGGCCAGGGAGATTCTCGCCAGTCTTCGCGTTGCAGGCGCGAAGCCTGTACGGCGGCTGATTGCCGTGTAGCGCGACCGGTAGGGGCCTGCACGTCAGTCGAGTCCATAGCGGGTGCGTGCCAGCTGTAGCGAGCGTCACCGAATTCCGTATCGGCGCACCCCGCGGTCGCTTCATCCTGGCCGCATCCGGTGCTTCCGCATGGCCTGCGTTGATGCTAGACTCGCCGAGAAGTCCATAGCAAGACCAACAGGCTCCGCGGGCGTTGCGGCCAGTGGCAAATCCGTTCGCAGCCGTGTGAGTCGCGTCATGATGCGCCCGAATCTCAGCTGACCCGTGGCCCTCCACCCCAACTTCCCGCATTCGCCCTACGCCCCGCTGATCCCCGATCAGCGCTGGTTCCCGGCGGACGAAGCACTCCGCAGCACCGCGTACGAAAAGCTCCTCCCTCCGCTCGTGGCCAGGATCCGCGAAAGCGTCTTCGCGTGGCGCAGCGCCGGCTACGCGGGTGCCACGACTACATCGATCGCGCTGCTTCGCTGGTGGTTCGAAACGGAGCATCTCGTCGAGGAGGCCGACGGATCACTCTCGCCGTTTCGGTATTACTTCGCGCAGCGCGAAGCGGTGGAGACCGTCATCTGGCTCTACGACGTCCGAAAGGCACGCGACAAGTTCGACCTGCTGCGGTTCGATGCGTCCGGTGCGGTATCCTCCGGCATGTTCCCCGAGGATTGGCCGCGCTACGTGCTCAAAATGGCTACTGGAGCGGGCAAGACGAAGGTGCTCTCCCTCCTCATCGCCTGGAGCTTCTTCCACAAGCTCTATGAAGAGGGCTCCGAGCTGTCGCGGAACTTTCTCGTCATCGCTCCCAACATCATCGTTCTCGATCGGCTGCGCGCCGACTTCGATGGTCTGCGGATTTTCTTCAACGATCCCATTCTCCCGGCGAACGGCCACGAAGGTCGCAACTGGCGCGCCGACTTCCAGCTCACGCTCCACATTCAGGACGACGTGCGGGTCGTGCGCGACGTCGGCAACCTGTTCCTCACCAACGTGCATCGCGTCTTCCTGAGCGATGTGCCAGATCCGTCGCTCGAGGATGAGGACCTGAGCAACTACTTCCTGGCGCCGTTTGGGCCCAGGCCATCGGGCCGGACCACGGACAGCAAGACGGACCTCGGCGAGATCGTACGCGAAATCGAGGAGCTCGCGATCTTCAACGACGAGGCGCACCACATCCACAATCCGAAGATGGCGTGGTTCAGGTCCATTCAGAACATCCATCACCGGATGTTGCAGAAGGACGAGCGGCTCGCGCTGCAGGTGGACCTCACCGCAACGCCCCGGCACGACAACGGCGCGATCTTCGTTCAGACGGTCTCGGACTATCCGCTTGTTGAAGCCATCTATCAGAACGTCGTGAAGCATCCGGTTCTCCCCGACGCCGGGAGCCGGGCGAAGCTGCATGAGCGCACGAGCGCGCTCTTCAATGAAAAGTACGCCGACTACCTCGCGCTCGGCGTTGAAGAATGGCGCAAGAGCTACGCGGAGCATGAAAAGCTCGGCAGAAAGGCCGTGCTGTTCGTGATGGTTGACGACACGCGAAATTGCGACGACGTCGGAGCCCACTTGCAGACGATCTGCCCGGAGTTCGCAGACGCGGTGCTCGTCATTCACACGAAGAACAACGGCGAAATCTCCGAGGCGGCATCCGGGAAGAATCGGGAAGAGCTCGAACTGCTGAGAAAGCAGTCCAACGAGATCGACTCCTGGGACTCACCGTTCAAGGCGATCGTCTCGGTGCTGATGCTCAAGGAAGGCTGGGACGTGAAGAACGTGACGACGATTGTCGGCCTGCGTGCGTACGTCGCCGAGAGCAACATCCTGCCGGAACAGACGCTGGGACGCGGGCTCAGGCGCATGTACTTCGGCACCGACGTGGCCGAGACCGTATCGGTGATGGGGACGCCCGCGTTCATGGAATTCGTGGAGTCCATCCAGAGCGAGGGCGTGACCTTCGATCACGTGCCCATGGGCGCCGGCGCCAGGCGTGAGGAATCGCTTGTGGTCGAAGTGGACACCGCCAATCCGGACAAGGATGTCGATGCCCTCGACATACCGCTGCCACGGCTCACGCGCCGGTACAATCGCGACTTCAAGGATCTCGGCGCGCTCGACCCGGCGGCACTGGGCAACGTGAAGCTGCCGCTCAGGAGGTTCACCCCGGAGCAGACGCGGGAGATCGTGTTCAAGACGATGCTGGACGACGAGGTGCACCACGTGATGCATCTCGACGGCGCAGGGGCAGCCGATTATCGGTCGGTCGTAGCCTTCTTCGCTCGGCAGCTCCTCAAGGAGCTCCGTCTCGTTGGCGGTTACGACATTCTCTATGGCAAGGTGAAGGCGTTCATCCGCGAGCATCTGTTCACCGATTCGCCGGTCAATCTCGAGGACCCGGTGGTACTGCGGAATCTGTCCGAACCCGATGCCGGCAAAATCCTCTTTGACGCGTTCAAGACCGCGATCAACGCGCTCACCATCCAGGAATCCGGCACCACGCGGATCGAGGACTGGATCAAGCTCAAGGAGACGCGCCCGTTCCGCACGGAGCACAGGCCGTTTCAATACCCGATGAAGTCCGTGTTCTCCAAGACCGTTGGCGAGCCGAACGCGGGCGGCTACGAGCTCTCCTTTGCCGCCTTTCTGGACAGGCCGGACAACGGCGTGGCCGCGTTCGCAAAGAACTACCTGGCCATCGGGTTCAAGCTCGACTACGTGAAGGCGAACGGCGAGCTGTCCACGTACACGCCGGATTTCATCGTGCGCGACTCGGGCGGGACAGTCTGGATCATCGAGACCAA
Organism: Gemmatimonadaceae bacterium; assembly: GCA_050733555.1. Classification (GTDB taxonomy): domain Bacteria; phylum Gemmatimonadota; class Gemmatimonadetes; order Gemmatimonadales; family Gemmatimonadaceae; genus JADGGM01. The sequence goes on from JBOHTE010000814.1 coordinate 9,701, forward strand.
GGGGAGGGAGGAGCTGGACCTGCCGCAGAAGATGGCCCGACTGAAGCAATGGTGTGCCGACGCGACCGCGGCGAGCCTGGCGGCCAGCGGCCCGAGTTATCGCTATCTGTACATCGACCAGCAGAGCTTCGAGCGGCACACGCCGACGACGCTGGCCGCGCTGGCGAGCAGCTTCACCCAATACCAGGAGTGAACATGGCGCGTGGTCCGCAAAGTGGTTATCATGACCACATGCCAAAACGTCCCACGAAAGTCGGGTCGCGCGAGCTCAAGACACGCCTCGGCACCTATCTCAGGCGCGTGCGGAATGGCGAGACGATTCTCGTCACCGACCGCGGCGAACCGGTGGCCGAGCTGAGACCGCTCCAGGCGTCCGACGACGCGACAGAGGCGGCCTTCCGAATGATGGCGGCGGAAGGGCTCGTCACGCGGGGCAAGGGCGGGCCGCTGCATCCGTTCAAGCCGATCCGGTTACCCAGGGGCGTTTCGCTCTCCGAATTCGTTTCCAAAGAGCGCGACGAGAGCTGGTGACGCGCTTTTTCGACTCGAGCGCCATCGTCACCGCGTATGGGCATCGACCAGACGGCGCACGAGTCCGTCAACTGATGGGCGGACGCGTGGCCGTGAGCCGCCTGGCCGAAGTGGAGGTGGTGTCGGCGCTCGCGCGGTTGGCGCGCGAAGTCTCGCTCCCCAACGCCCGGCGGGATGCCGGCATCTCGGCGTTTTTGGTGGACTTCGTCGAATGGGAGACCATCGAGGTGGTTCCGGAGGTGACCGCCCAGGCGCGCGATCTCCTGCTGACGCACGTGCTGCGCGCCAGCGACGCCGTCCAGCTCGCCTCCGCACTGATGGTGCAGTCCCGGCTGGCCGGAGCGCTCGATGGCTTCGTCTGCTTTGATCGACGCCTGGCAAATGCCGCGCGCCGCGAGCACCTGACCGTGATCGGCGACTGAGCGTGGCTCGCAAACCAGAGAGCACGTACGAGCTCAGCGACGCCGAGA
>JBOHTE010000815.1:0-15143 GCA_050733555.1 Gemmatimonadaceae bacterium
CGCTCCGCCTCGGCGCGAGCGTACACGACGCGTGCCAGGCGGCCGCGGCCGCGCCGGCGGACTGGATCGTCGCCGGTCATGTGTACGACACCGCGTCGCACGACCGCGCTCCGGGCCGTGGCGTGCAGCTCATCCGCGAGGTCGTCGCGGCCACGTCGCTTCCCTGCATCGCGATTGGCGGCGTGCGCCCCGGACACGTGGGCGCGCTGCGCGACGCCGGCGCCTGGGGCGTGGCCGTGATCAGAGGGATCTGGAGCGCCCGCGATGCCGAACGCGCCGCCATTGAGTATCTTTCAGCGCATGAGCGCTGGCACAGTTCGTAGGAGCATCATCACGCCAGTGGTGAACGGGGAACCGCGCGCCATCGCCGCCGGCTCGACCGTCGCGGATCTGCTGTGCGAGCTCACGCTCGACCCGCGCCTGGTGGTGGTCGAACACAACCGCACGATTCTTCGCGATCGCACCACGTATGCCGCACAACCGCTCGCGTCCGGTGACACGATAGAGATCGTGCACTTTGTCGGAGGAGGGTGACGTGACCACGGTGGTTTCGCCGATGCTGGATGCGCCGCTGGTGATCGGCGGGCGTGAATTCCACTCGCGGCTGCTGGTGGGCACCGGCAAGTACGCGACGAACGACGACATGATGCGCGCGATTCAGGCGTCGGGGGCGGAGATGGTCACGGTGGCCGTGCGCCGCGTGAATCTGAACCGGTCGACCGATGAGAGTATTCTCCATCACCTCGATCCCACGCGCTACTTTCTGCTCGCGAATACGGCGGGATGCTACACGGCGGATGACGCCGTGCGGTACGCGCGTCTCGGACGGGCGGCGGGATTCAACGAGTGGGTCAAGCTCGAGGTGATCGGCGATCCACAGACGCTGCTGCCGGACACCACCGGCCTGCTCGACGCCACGCGCACGCTCGCGGCGGAAGGATTCAAGGTGCTCGCCTACACGAACGATGACCTCATCACCGCGCTGCGCCTCGAGGATGCCGGTGCCGCGTGCGTGATGCCGCTGGCGTCGCCCATTGGGTCGGGACTCGGTCTCCTCAACCCCTTTTCGATTCGCACGATCAAGAGCCGGCTGACCGTACCCGTGATCGTGGACGCGGGTGTCGGCACCGCATCCGATGCCTGCGTGACCATGGAACAGGGCGTGGACGGCATTCTCATGAACACGGCGCTCGCCGCGGCGACGGACCCGGTGCGCATGGCCACGGCCATGCGGCTGGCGGTGGAGGCGGGACGCCTCGCGTATCTGGCCGGCCGCATGCCACGGCGCGAGATCGCCGTCCCGTCGTCGCCCACGACGGGCATGCTCGAATGACGGACGCGCGGTCGCAGATGGCGCGCACGGCGCACGACCTGAGCAGCGTCACCGAGTCGCGGCGCGCGGCGGCCGACATGTGCGCGGATCTGCGCCGTGGCGAGCGGCTCGATGCGGTGTTCGAGGTGCGTGGCGCGCATCTCGACGCGCGCGACCGCCGCTGGACCCAGGAGCTGGTGTACGGCATGCTCCGCCGTCGCGCCGTGCTGGATGCCTATCTGGATGCGCGCGTGCGCGGCGGCCTCGTGCGCCTCGATCCGGATCTCATCGACCTGTTGCGCCTCGGCGCGGACCAGCTGCTGTTCATGCACAGCGTTCCCGCGTACGCCGCCATCGCGCAGACCGTGGAGCTGGCGAAGCAGCGGCATGGCATCGGGGCCAGCAAACTCGCCAACGCGGTGCTGCGACGCATGGATCGCGAGCGCGATGCGCTCGAGCTGCCGGCACGCGACGATCCGGTGGATCTGCTGGCGCTGCGACACGCGCATCCGCGCTGGCTCGTCGCGCGCTGGGTCGCGCGCTGGGGCGCGCAGGAGACCGAGCGGCTGCTCGTCGCGAACAATACGGAGGCGCCCACCGTGCTGCGCCCGTTCGGCATCGTGCGGGAGCAGCTCGAGGCCACGCTTGAATCGGCGGGCGTGCACGTGGAAGACGCGCCACTCGTGTCCGACAGTCTGCAGCTCACGAGCGGCACCTCGCTCACGGAGCTTGGCGCGTATCGCAAGGGCCTGTTCTTCGTGCAGGACCCGGCCGCGACGCTCGTGACGCGCTATGCGGCAGTGCCGGCGGGCGGCGTGGTCATCGATCTGTGCGCCGCGCCGGGCGGCAAGGCGCTCGAGCTCTCGCGCACGGCCGGAATGGTGCTCGCCGTGGATCGCTCGCCCGTGCGCCTCCAGCGGCTCGTGGACAATGTGCGCCGCCTCGAGGCGCGTTCCGTGCGCCCGGTGGTCGCCGATGCCCGTCACGCCGCGATGCAGGCTGCCGATGCGGTGCTCGTCGATGCGCCGTGCACCGGCACGGGTACCTTCCGCCGGCACCCCGATGCGCGCTGGCGTCTCAAGGTGTCCGACCTGGCCGTGATGGGCGCGCTGCAGCGCAGCATCCTGCATGCGAGCGCGGACCTCGTACGCCCGGGCGGCCTGCTCATCTACGCGACCTGCTCGCTCGAGCCGGAAGAGAACGACGCCCAGCTGGAGAGCTTCCTCGCCGAGCACGATGCCTTCAGGCTCGAACCACCGGTCGCCGGCACGGTGCCGGAGACGGTGCTCGATGCGGGCCGCCTGCGCGTGCTGCCGCAGCGCCATGGCACCGATGGCGCCTTCGCGGTGCGCCTGCGGCGAGCGGCCGCGTGAACGCCGCACGCCTCGCGCGCGGCTCGGGCCCGTACCTGCTCTCGGGAATCGCCGGCCTCGCGCTGGCCTGGCTTGTCGTGGGCGTGTTCATCTTTCCTGGCGGCGCCGTCGCGTCGAGCGATGTCATCGTGCCCAATGTCACCGGCATGCCCTACGCGGACGCCGCCGCCCGGCTCAAGACCGCCGGCCTGTCGGCCGACAAGGGAGAGCAGCGCTATTCAAGCACCACCCCCTCGGGCGGGGTGCTCGATCAGACGCCCGATCCGGGCAGCGCGGTCTCCAAGGGCGCGTCGGTGCTGCTCGATCTCAGCCGGGGCGAGCAGCAGGTGGCGGTACCGCGCGTTACGGGACTGTCGCGCGACCAGGCGCAGCACACGCTCGAGGACGCGGGCCTCGAAGTTGGCGAGGTGACGAACGCCGCGAGCGATGCGCCGTACGGTCAGGTGCTCGCCAGCACGCCGCCATCCGGCACGCAGGTGAGCGTCCCGTCCCCGGTGAACCTCCGCGTCAGCGCGGGTCCGCCCGACGTGACCATTCCCGACATCGTGGGGCAGGACTACGCCCAGGCCCGTGTACTGCTCGGCCAGCTCGGGTTTGTGATCGGAACGGTGACGACGGATACGACGAGCGCGCTTCCGCCGAACACCGTGGTCTCGCAGACGCCGGCCGCCAGCAGCGCGGCGCACGCCGGGACGACCATCACGCTCACCATCTCCGGTCGACCATGACGATGCGCATCGCGCCGTCGATTCTGAGCGCCAACTTCGCGCATCTCGCCAGCGACATCACCATGATCGAAGCGGCGGGCGCCGACTGGGTGCACGTCGACGTGATGGACGGCCGCTTCGTACCCAATCTCACGTTCGGCGCCAAGGTGATCGAGACGCTGCGCGGCATCACCGAGCTGCCGCTCGATGTGCACATGATGGTCGTGGAGCCCGAGCAGTACTTCGACACGTTTGCCGCGGCGGGTGCCGCGACGCTCACGCTGCACGCGGAAGTCGCGCCGCATCTGCATCGCCAGATCTGTCGGATCAAGGAGCTGGGCTGCCTGGCGGGCGTCGCGGTAAACCCGTCCACGCCGCTGGAAATGGTGCGCGATGTCGCGGCCGACCTGGACCTGCTGCTCATCATGTCCGTGAATCCTGGGTTTGGCGGCCAGTCGTTCATTGCGCATTCGCTCGCCAAGTTACGGCAGGCGCGTGCGCTGCTCGACGCAGCCGGCGGCCATGCCGTACTCGAGGTGGATGGCGGGATCAATCGCGACACGATCACGTCGGTGTGGCGCGCCGGCGCGGACGCCGTGGTGGCGGGACACGCCGTGTTCGGTGCTTCCGATCCGAAGGCGGAGATCGCGACGCTCAGGCAACTCTGCATGGAGACGGCATGACGGCGAGACAGCAATGGTCCATCGTGGGACTGTTCGTGCTCGTGGCCGGGGGCGTGCTGTTCGCGGCCACGCGCATCCTGGGCGACGAGCTCTTCCCCGTGTCGGTGGGATCGCGCGCGCCGGACTTCACAGCGCAGACCGTGGCCGCGCCGGCCCTCACGCGCTCGCTCAGGGATTATCGGGGCCAGGTGGTCCTGCTCAACATCTGGGCAACGTGGTGCGCACCATGCCGCATAGAGATGCCGGGCATCGAGACGCTCCAGCGCGCGCTGGGGCCGGACGGGCTCAAAATCGTCGCGGTCAGCATCGACGATCCCGGCAACGAGCAGGCCATCCGTGACTTCGCGCGCCAGTACGGCCTGTCGTTCGAGATCCTGCACGACGAAACCGGAGCCATCAAGACGCGCTATCAGACCACCGGCGTGCCGGAGACGTTCATCATCGGGCGCGACGGCGTGATCCGGAAGAAGGTGATCGGCGCCACCGAGTGGGACTCGGATGCCAACCGCGCGCTCATTCAGTCGCTGCTCAGCGAACCGGCACGCTGAATGCCGCAACCCGTACCGGTGCGCGTGCGCTCGTGGAAGCAGCGGCTCCGCGCCGCGATCATGGAAGGTTGGCCGCTCAAGCTCGCGGCGATTTTCTTCGCACTCGTACTCTGGCTCGTCGTGAGCGCGGAGGAGCCCACGGAGGAATGGGTGGACGTGCGGCTGGCGCTCATCATGGATTCCACCGTCGCGTTGCGCGACAGCATGCCCAACGTGCAGGCGCTCGTGGTGGGACGCGGACGCGACCTGCTCAAGCTGTACGCGGAGACGCCCGTGATCCGTCGCGTCGTCGGGCGGGACACGCCGGAATCGGTGGTCCTCGATCTGCGCCCCAATGAAGTGGACGTGCCGGGCAACATCGATGCGCGCGTGCGCGACGTCCGGCCGCGCCAGGTGGAGCTGAAGTTCGCCGTCGCGGACTCCCGTTACGTACCGGTGCACCTGGCGCTCGATGTCGTGGCGGACAGCGGGCTGCGCCTGACTGGTGCACCGCGCGCCGATCCCGACAGCGTGCTGGTGCGCGGCCCGCGCGCGGCCGTGCACGACGTCGCCGAGGTCCGCACGGTGCGACAGCGGCTCGTGGTGCACGACACGCTCTCGCGCGCCGTGCCGCTCGATACCGCCGGGCTTGGCGTCAGCGTGACGCCGAGTGCCGTACGCATCCGCACGCCCATCACGTCCGTCCACCCGGCGCGCGACACCTCGGGAAGGTGACCAGCATCCTCGGCATCGAGACCTCGTGCGACGAGACGTCCGCGGCGGTGCTCGAGGCCCGGGGCGACGCGGTGACGCTGCGCTCCCTCGTCATCCTGTCGCAGGATGTGCATCGCGTATTCGGAGGCGTCGTGCCGGAGATCGCATCGCGTGCGCATCTGACTGCGATCGTTCCCGTGGTGGAGCGCGCGCTTGCGGACGCCGGCGTCGCGGCGGATGCGCTGGATGCCGTCGCGGTCACGCATGCGCCCGGGCTCGTTGGCGCGCTGCTCGTGGGATTGAGTTTCGGCAAGGCGTACGCGTTCGCGCGAGGAATCCCCGTGATCGGCGTACACCACATGGAAGGGCATCTGTTCGCGACTGCGCTGGAGCATTCGGATGCCGTTCCGCCCTTCACCGCGCTGCTCGTGTCGGGCGGTCACACCATGCTGCTCGACGTCGAAGCGTGGGGCCGCTACCGCCTGCTGGGCGCGACGCGTGACGATGCTGCCGGCGAGGCATTCGACAAGGTGGCCAAGCTGCTCGGCCTCCCCTACCCCGGCGGGCCAGCGCTTGAACGACTCGCGCGCGAGGGCACGCCGGGGCGCTACCGCTTCACGCGCCCCATGCTGCGGTCGAACCAGCGCTCGGACGATCCGGACTACTACGACGTGTCGTTCAGCGGGCTCAAGACGGCGGTGCTGCTCACCGTGCGCGGTACGGCGGACCTGGAAAGCGAACGCGCGCACATCGCGCGCGGCTTTCAGGATGCGCTCATTGACACGCTCGTGGCCAAGACGGCCCGGGCCGCGACCCGCTTCGCTCGCACCCGGGTCGTGCTGGGCGGCGGCGTGGCGTGCAACCAGACCCTCGTGGACACCATGCGCGCGCGACTGGCGGACGATGGCGTCGTTGTCTATGCTCCATCAGCCCGGCTGGCGACGGACAACGCGGCAATGATCGCGCGCGCCGGCCTCTTTCACTTCGAGCTGGGCGATTGGGCACCGCTCGACCTCAACGCGTATGCTGCCGCGCCACTGCCTGGACTCCTGCCGACATGATCGTTCATCACCCCTTTGTCGTTCACTTCGGTCGCTTTGCCTTCACCGGATTCGGCATCGCGGTGCTGCTCGCGTTCGCCATCGCGCAGGTGATCTGCCAGCGCGAGCTGGCGCGCCGCGGCCACGACCCCGAGCCCATCGGTGATCTGATCTTCGCCGCCGTCATTGGCGGGCTGCTGGGCGCGAAGATCTACTACGTGATCCTGATGCACGACATCACGATGCTCTGGAGCCGCGCCGGCTTCGTGTTCTGGGGCGGGCTCATCGGCGGCATCATTGCGGTGGCCGTCGTCGTCTGGCGCCGGAAGCTGAATCTGTGGCGCATCGCGGACGTCGCGGGCATCGGGATCGCGGCGGCGTACTCCATTGGACGTACCGGGTGCTGGGCCGTTGGCGACGACTATGGACGCCCATGGAATTCCATCTTCGCCGTGAGCTTTCCGGATGGCTCGCCGCCGTCAACAGCGGGCAACATGCACGCGATGTTCGGAACGCCCATTCCGGCGGGAGCAACGGCGAGCACCGTGCTCTCGGTCTATCCCACGCAGTTGCTCGAAGTGACGCTCGGCTTCGTCATGTTTCTCATTCTCTGGCGGCTGCGCGATCACAAGCACGCGGAAGGATGGTTGTTCGGTGTCTACATGGTGCTTGCCGGCGTCGAGCGCTTCCTGGTGGAATTCCTGCGCGCCAAGGACGACCGCTTCTTCGGCGGCCTGACCATGGCACAGCTCTTCGCGCTCGCGTTCATCGTGGCCGGTTTCGTGTGGATGAACGCGCGGCGAACCGTCCGCGAGAACGCTCCCGGCATCTACGCGAGGGCCGCCTGAGGCCATGCGACGCTCGGGGCTCCCTCCCGGGCTCGGCGCCAGGTACGCGAGTACGGAGCCCGGATCGGGCGAGCTGACTCACGCCGCGCCGCTACGATTTTTCATCCGCGTCCCGTACTGGCGGAGATCCAATGCAATTTCTGTTTGTCGTGCTGCTGCTCGCGCTGCTCCCCGTGTCAGCCGCGTCGGCCCGGAGAGCGGATGCCACGATGCCCACCGTTCACGCCCCGCACCCCTTCAGCGTGCACGACCTCGTGATGATGGATCGGGTGAGCGACCCGCGATTGTCACCGGATGGCCGCTACGCTGCGTTCTCGGTGCGCAGTACCGATTACGACGCGAACAGGGGCGTCACCGCCATTTACGTGGAGGATCTCAGCGGCGGCGCCGAGCCCGTGAAGGTGGTCGCTGACGGCGCTTCGGCGCGCTGGTCCGCCGATGGGCACAGTGTCTATTTCCTGGCTCCAGCCAACGACGTGGAGCAGTTGTGGCGCATCGATCTCTCCGGCACGAACGGGCTGGATCTCGGCGGACACGCCGCACCCGTACAGGTCACCCGCGCGTCGCTGGATGTGAACGACTACGTGCTCTCGCCGGATGGCCGGCGCCTGCTGCTGTCGTATCCCGTGTTCACCGATTGCACCACGCTCGCCTGCACGCGGCAGCGGCTCGACGCCCGCATACGCGACAAGGCCAGCGGCACGCTGTACACCAGGCTCTTCGTGCGGCACTGGGACACGTGGTCGGATGGCCGGCGCAACCAGCTCTTTGTCGCCGCCTTTGACGACAGAGGACAAGTGCCCGCGGAGCCGACGCTCCTGAGCCGCGGCATCGACGGCGACGTGCCGAGCAAGCCATTTGGTGACCTGAGCGAGGTCGCGTTCGCGCCGGATGGCCGGACCGTGTACTTCGGCGTCCGCATTGCCGGCACCACCGAGCCGTGGTCAACCAACTTCGACGTCTACCGCGTGCCCGCGGACGGCTCCGCCGCGCCGCGCAACCTCACCGCCGCCAACAAGGCGTGGGATGCGTATCCGGTGCCGTCACCCGACGGCAAAACGCTCTACTACCTGGCGATGAAGACGCCGGGCTTCGAGTCCGACCGCTTCGCGATCATGGCCATGGACCTCGCCACGGGCGCCAGGCACGAGGTGGATCCGAAGTGGGATCGCTCGCCGGGCGGATTGTCCATCTCGGCCGACGGCAAGACGCTGTACGCCACGGCCGATGACGAGGGGCAGCATACGCTCTTCGCGATCGATGCGGCAACCGGCGCGGTGAGCAAGCTCGCTGGTGACGGTACGGTGAGCAGGTATTCGCTGGCCAACGGCACGCTCCTCTTCGCGCGCGATGATCTCACACACCCCGCTGATCTGTACAGCCTTGATCTCAACACGAACGGATCGCGCTCCGGCGCGCTGAAGCAGGTCACGCACTTCAACGCGACCGACCTCGCCAATGTCCGGATGGGCGATTTCGAGTTCTTCACCTTCAAGGGCTGGCACGACGAGACTGTGCAAGGGTACGTGGTGCGCCCGGTTGGTTTTCAGCCAGGAAGGAAGTACCCCGTGGCCTTCATCATCCACGGTGGCCCGCAGGGTGCCATGGACAATGGCTGGAGCTATCGCTGGAATCCGCAGACGTACGCAGGCCAGGGCTTCGCCGTGGTGACGATCAACTTTCACGGATCCACGGGATTCGGACAGGCATTCACGAACTCCATCTCGGGCGACTGGGGCGGGAAGCCGCTCGAAGACCTCAAGCTCGGCTGGGCCGCGGCCCTGAGCCGGTACACGTATCTCGACGGCAGTCGCGCCTGCGCGCTCGGCGCCAGCTACGGTGGCTACATGACGTACTGGATTGCCGGCGTGTGGAACCAGCCGTGGAAATGTCTCGTGGATCACGACGGCGTGTTCGACACCCGCGCGATGTACTACGACACCGACGAGCTGTGGTTCGAGGAACGCGAGAACGGCGGTACGCAGTACGAGCACCCGGCGAACTACGAACAGTTCAATCCGCTGGACCACGTGAAAGACTGGCGCGTGCCGATGCTCGTGGTGCACAGCGGCCACGATTTCCGCATTCCCATCACGCAGGGGCTCGGTGCGTTCACCGCGCTGCAGCGCCGTGGAATTCCCAGTGAATTCCTCACCTTCCCCGACGAGAGTCACTGGGTGCTGAAGCCGCACAACAGCGTGCAGTGGCACGACGCCGTGAATGCGTGGCTGAAGAAATGGACGGGTAGCAGCGCCGTGCCTGCGGCACAGAACCCGGCGCGGAAACGCCGCTAGCGTCCGTTACGACAGGCGGGGGAAGGACGTGAGATAGCGCAGACCGACCACGCACGCGATCATGGCGAAGTCGCGCGCGTTGGCCGTGATGAGGGTTGCCCCGCGCTCACGGCATGAGGCGGCAATGAGCAGGTCGTTTTGAAAGGACGCACGGGCGAGACTCCCGTCATACCGCCTGGCGTCACGCAATCGCCGGCGCATCTCGGCCGCGAGCCGCCACGTGGACTGCGTGGGCACGAGCAACCGCTCGCGTGTGCGAAACGGCCGCACGAGCCAGCGCTCCCACGCTTCGGCATGCCTCGCGTCACGCGCTCCCACGGCCACCTCGTACACGACCACGGCACTGACCCAGAGCCGGGTCAGTGCCGCGCGCTGAAATGCGCCAAGCATCTCGGCGAACGCCGGGTCAGTCAGGCCCCGGATGTAGAGATTGGTGTCGAGCAGGAACATGTCAGATTTCGACCAGGTTCAGGCGGTGCGCGCGGTCAACGTCCGCGGCTTCCCGCGCCGCCGCGGTTGCGGTCAGCGAGAAACCCGGAAAAATCCAGTGCCTCAGGATCGTCGAACGCGTAGTTGAACCCGCCCCTGCCGAGCAGCGCGCCCGATCCCGCCCCCACCTCGCGCTCGAACGCGAGGACGTCGAGCGCGATGTCCATGGCACGCGAGATCGCTTCGCGCTCGGTCTTGGCCCCGAGCGCGATGCGCACCTCGTCGAGGCGACGCTGATCCAGATCGAAGTTCTTGCGCCGGATGAACGTGGCCGTCTCCTTCACGCGACGGGTCGTGGTGGCCGTCGGCGGCGTATCGCCGCCGGCCGGCTGCATTCGAGGGGTTGTTGCGCCGCGCTTCTTGCGGGCAGCCATGAGACCTCCATGAGTATCACATGTGTAGAGGATTACACACAATATGTAATCCGACCCGGCCGTACGCAAGGCGGAGCTGGACGCGGACGGTCCGCGGTCCGCCCTGACCCCATGCCGACACCGCGCTGGGCGCGTCTTGCCACGGTCGGGTTTGACACTAGGTTGTGCTGTCCCTCGTCCGGCACCCCACATTGCCATCGCAGCGCCGGCTGTGGTCGTGCGCTCGAAGCTTCCCGTCGACGGAGTTCTCCCATTGCCCCCGGGCCTTCTCGGTGAGTGACGCCACGCAGACCGCCGCACCGCGTCGCGTACTTCGCCTTCGTGACCTCGTCCTGTTCAACGTGGTTGCGGTGCTCGGCCTGCGTTGGCTGGCAACGGCTGCCCGGGCAGGTCCCGGTACGCTCGCGCTCTGGATCCTCGCCGCGGCGTTGTTCTTTGTCCCGCAGGGGCTGGTCGTGCTCGCCCTCTCGGCGCGGTATCCCAGTGAAGGGGGGATCTATACCTGGACCCGCGAGACCCTTGGCGAGGGGCACGGCTTTCTCTGCGGATGGTGCTACTGGATCAACAACGTCCTGTTCTACCCGAATCTGCTCATCTCGACCGCCGTCATCGCTACGTGGGCTGTTGGCCGGGGGGAGAGCGGGCTGGCGGACAATCGCGCGTACGTCCTGTCGGCAACGCTGATCGCCCTCTGGGCGGCCGTGGCGGTCAACGTCGTCGGCACCGGCCGCGGCAAATGGCTCCAGAACATCGGCGCACTGGGTACGTACCTGCCGGCAGTCTTGCTGATCGCGCTGGGTGGCGTCGCGATGTTTCACGGTCCACCGGCCACCCCGATCACCCGCGCCTCGCTCACGCCCAATCTCTCGAGTCTCGCGACGCTCAATCTGTGGGCGACTATCGCCTTCGCGTTCGCCGGGCTGGAACTGTCGTCCTCCATGGGCGACGAGGTGCAGGACGCGGCACGCACGATGCCGCGCGCCGTCATCATTGCTGCGCCGCTCATCGCCGTGGCGTACATCCTTGGCTCCGGCGCCATGCTGTGGCTCGTGCCCAGCGACCACGTCAACCTCACGGCGGGCTTCATCCAGGGCATCTCGGTCGGAGCCACGCGCATCGCGCCGGGGCTCGGCTGGCTCGCCGCGGCCGCGGCCGCCATGTACACCATAGGCAATCTCGGTGGCGTTGGCGCATGGCTCGTCGGACCGGCGCGTGTCGCCTTCGTCATCGGCCTCGACCGCTACTTCCCACGCGCGTTCGGTAAGCTCCATCCCAGGTACGGCACGCCGTACATCGCCATGATCGTCCCCGCGGTGCTGGCGAGCTTTCTCCTCGTCATCGCGCTGCTCGGGAAGGGCACCACGGTGGAGCGCGCCTATCTGATTCTGCTCGACACGAACATCCTGTTGTACTTCATCCCCTACCTGTACCTGTTCCTGACCTTTCTTCTCCAGTTCGCGGTCGGCCGCCGCGCGACGGCGAACGCCGCCATCCTGTCGTCGGCAGCGCGCCACTCCTATGGCCGCCTTCCCGGTGGGCGGCCCACGGCTTTCGTGTTCGGCATGTGCGGTCTGCTCATGACCGCGTTCGCGATGGTCCTGGCAGGAATCCCGCCCGATGGCGGCGAGCAGGCGGTACTGTTCCTCGCAAAGGTCGTGGGAGGGACGGCCGTGTTTCTGCTGATTGGCGGCGTGATCTACTGGCGCGGACGTGCAGCCGCTCGGCAGCGTCGTGCGGAGCTGAACGCGGCGACCGGTGATTGACGGCTAGCGCCGCGCACGCATCGCGGCCTGCGTGCTCGCGAGGCCGCGCAACGCCAACGCCCGTCCCGGCGTACGGCGCAGCGCCATCTGAAATTCGTGCTCCGCCTCCGTGAAGTGCTTCATGGCCAACAGCACCTCGCCGTAGAGCTCGTGCGACGGTTTGTCCACGTCGGGCGGCCCGAACGCGTAGGCCATGGAATCCTCGAGCGCCGTCGCGCGCTGCAGCAACGCGAGGGCGGCGGCGGTGTCCGCACGCGGCCGGCCGACCTGCATCACGGCCTGCAGTTCCAGATTGAGCACACCGAGCCGCTTCAGGTACTCCGCGTCGTTGGGGTCGGGTTCCTGCTCGGCGGCGATCGCGCGTGACAACTGCGACCGGTCGTGCTTGAATGCCGTGAGCGCGATCCGGGCCGTCGCGGTATCCCCGCGTTTCGCCGCGGCAAAGCCGCGCGTGAATTCCCAGGTGACGTGCGGCGCCGGCGCGCCAGCGAGTGATGGCATCCACTGCGCGACCGTGCCCGACCAGTCCTGCGTGTCGAGCACATAGCGACTCCACATCGTCACGGCCGATGCCAGCGGCGAATCGTCGGGATCGTACTGGCCGGCTCCCGCAGCCTTCCGCGCCGCCTCGCCCTGGCGCTGGCACCTCTGCATCAGTGCGCGAGCGTCGTCCACGCGCGAGAGCTCGAGGTAGCCGTATTCGAGCCAGAAGTTGTAATGCCCGCAGAACGTGGGTCGGCGCCCGCGAGCCACCAGCGTGGCATCGACCACGTGCATGGCATGCTCGTTGGCACGAACCACGTCCGCCCACATGCCCAGCGCCATGAAGATGTGCGACGTCATGTGCTGCGCATGATCGGCGTCGGGCGCGATCTTCGAGAGCGCACGAGCGGCGGGGAGCGCAGCGGCGGCGTGGTCCGGGTCATCCAGCGCGTGAATCCAGTAATGCGCCGCGCCTGGATGCTGCGGGTTCCGTGCGTACACGCTCTCGGCAATCGCGGCAGCGTGCAGGTAGGTGGGCACGTTCCGCACGCCCTGGCTGAGCCCCATCAGCGAGAGCGCGTAGAACGCGCGGGCCTCATCGTCGTGCGGGTTGGCGGCGAGCAGCGCGCCCATGGCTTGCGCGTACAGCGTATCGCGCCGTGCCTTTGGTCCATCGCCGTACAGGATGTCGACAGCGTGCAGGTAGCCGCGCTCGCGCGGGGTACCCGCCATCGCTTCACGCGCGCTTGCCGTGGGTGCGAGCTTCGCGAGCGCCGCGCGCGCCGCCGGAATGTCCTGCTCATCCCATACGGGATGCGTGTATGTCATGGCCTCACCCCAGTACGCCATGGCCATGGCGGGGTCGATGCGCTCCGCATCACGAAAGGCGGCCGCCGCCTCATCGTACTCGAAGAGGTGCAGCAGGAGTACGCCGCGCACGAACTGCGTGTCCGCCGCACTGGAACGCGAGGCGACTGGAAAGGCGATGGAGCCGAGCCCCTGGATTGTCTCGAGCGCCGGTGCCTGGGCCGTGAGCGCAACGGGCAGGCACGACACTGAAACGACGAGGAGGAGCCGAAGTGCGGTCGCACGCATGGGGAGAGAATATCCCGCCAGACACGGCAGCGCGCGAGGGCCGCCGGACAGCGCGTCCGTTTTGTGACTGCAGGACGCGCCTGTCACAACAGGGCACCCTCGCTTGTCTCATGGATGCCTCGAACAATGGACTGACAACCATGAATCCCGTGAACATATCAAACCTCGTACTCTGGAGCGTCCAGAGCTTTGTCGCCGTCTTTTTCATCAGCGCCGGCACCCCGAAGGTCCTCGGCCGCGGCCTCGAGCGATGGACAGGCTTCTCCGACCTGCCCCGCACGGAAGTCGTTTTCATCGGCCTCGCGGAGGTTCTCGGCGCTCTTGGCCTGGTGCTGCCGATGGCGACCGGCATCCTGCCCTGGCTCACTCCGCTTGCCGCGCTCGGTCTCGCCGTCATCGTCCTTTTGGCCGCCGGATTTCACCTCCGGGCGAACGAATACCTCCAGGCGCTCGAGGCAGGTCTCTGGGCCAGCATCTCCATGGTCATCGCCATCGGCCGCTGGCACGCGGTCGCAGCACGCACAACCGTTCCGGCGTGGGTTCTTGTTGTCGCCCTGGCCGTGCTGGTGCCCGCGGCCATCGTCAACGTCATTATTCTCCTGAGGCGGCCAGCGGCAGGCGTTGCGCGGCGCAACTCGCCTGTTTTCACCACGTGAGCGAATGGATACCCGCACCGCCGTCTTCACGGAGACTCGACCACTGCTCTTCTCCATTGCCTATCGCATGCTGGGCAGCGTGGCGGACGCCGAGGATCTGGTTCAGGACAGCTACCTGCGCTGGATCGAGGCGTCCGACGCCGAGATACGCGAGCCACGCGCCTATCTCGCGACGATCGTCACACGACTCGCGATCAACCAGTTGCGCTCGGCGCGAATCCAGCGCGAAAGCTACATCGGGCCGTGGCTCCCGGAGCCGCTCGTGACCGACCATGCCCCGGATCCGTCGGAGCCTGTCGAACTGGCGGAATCGCTCTCGATGGCGTTCCTGGTGATGCTCGAGCGCCTATCGCCGATCGAGCGCGCCGTACTCCTGCTGCGCGACGTGTTCGACTTCGACTACGCCGAGATCGCGCACATCGTCGAGAAGTCCGAGGCAAACTGCCGCCAGATTCTCGCGCGCGCGAAGCAGCACATGGGTGCCGCCGAACCGCGCTACGATGTCGATCGGGTGCAGGCGGACCGGCTGCTGCAGCGTTTCACCGAGGCGTCGGGCGCGGGGGACATCGGCGGGCTGCTCGCCGTACTCGCCGAGGACATCACGCTCTGGGCGGACGGCGGCGGCAAGGCCAGGGGCGCCCCGATGCGGCCCGTTCATGGTGTGGAGCCCGTGGCGCGCTTCATCGCCGGCGTCACCCAGCGCTTCGTCCCCGCCGCGCGCACCATGCGTGCGGCCCGGATCAATGGCGAACCGGGCTTCATCGTGTACGTGAGCGGCCGGCCGC
>JBOHTE010000816.1:0-1239 GCA_050733555.1 Gemmatimonadaceae bacterium
GCAGGAGCATAGCGCGCCGTTTGAGATGCACCTCGATACACAAGAGAAACAGGAGTACGTCCAGCGCGTTCTGCGTGTGTCACGAGTGGTAGCTGCGGTAGGTGACGATCTTGCAAGGCGCATTGAGGCATTCTGCGACGAACCTCGAAAGATTCAGGTGACGCCGAATTTGCTCCGTACCGACCTGTTTCATGCGAGCGCCATTCCTGACGAACGCGGCATACTGCGTCTTGTCTCTGTGGCGTCGTTGGATCGGAGGAAGGCACTTGATACGCTCCTCGACGCAATGACTTTACTGAAGGGAATGCGGAAGTCGGTCAAGCTCCGTATCGTAGGGAATGGAGAGCTCAGAGACGATCTCGCGCGGCAGGTGACCGAACTCGGCTTGGCGGAAGACGTGGCGTTGATAGGAGCGCTTTCCAGACGCGACACGGCGCGCGCGATTGCGGAGTCGCACATCTATGTGTGTTCCAGCCGCCACGAGACTTTCGGACTCGCGCCCGCAGAGGCTCTCTCCAGCGGGCGGCCAGTTGTGAGCACGCAGTGCGGGGGGCCGGAGCAGTTCGTGGATGATTCGTGCGGAGCACTCGTGGCGATCGACGACCCTCGCGCCATGAGCGAGGCAATCCTGCGCACATGGAACCGGCTGGACCAGTTCGACCCTGTCGCGATGCACGAGCGCGTGGCCGCGCGATTTGGCCCGGACGTGTTTCGCCGTCGAGTGCGTGGGCTCTATGACGTCATTCTCCGTGATCGCGCCGCTGCCTGAGACGGAGCCGCGGGAGTCGCCGATACACGCCGCCAATGACGATCCGCTCGGCCGCGTGCTCGCCGCTCCATCGGAATGCCAGCTGGCACCAGCGCTGGTGCAGGCAGTCACGCAGAACATCGTGCGTTCGCTCATCACCGGGTATCTGCACGAACCTCCGCTCGCGCACTGGTACCGGCACGCGTACACTGTGAAGGGCAGGGTGCTGGCGTTTCACGAGGTGCTCGAAGGGGTTCTCGTGCGGCTTGAGGGTGTAGCGTCCGATGAGTGTGCACGGTTTGCGCGGGCGCCACGCGCGGACAAGCTCGGGGACTGGGTGGCGGGGCTGTACCGATTGTGCCGCCGCGTGCTGCCGCCGGCGGAATCGCCGGAGCTGGAGGCGCCAGCACCTCAGTCGAGCCTCGGCTGCCCCCTGCCATGGACGGTACGTCGCCTGGCCCGCGAGATGCGAGGGCAACGCGGGCTGCAAC
>JBOHTE010000817.1:0-1454 GCA_050733555.1 Gemmatimonadaceae bacterium
CAGCTAGCGAATCGCTGAACCCGATGAGTGGGCCGATGGATTGCGGCGGCGCGTGCTGATAGCGCGGGCATCGAAGCCCTTTGGCTTGCGGCCGCCATTGAACTTGATCGGCAACAACCAGCCGCACCGCGCATTCCCGACGCGCTGCGGTCCGAATACGATCTGGCACTTCGCGCCGCGTCGACCATCTGTGAGAAGTTGCGCGGCGTCAGTACTCGCGCACATGACCCCAGGTTGATTGAAACCGCCGCCGCCGTTTTCGGCCGGGAATTCGCGCTCGCCCGTACGCTCCTGGACGAAGAGGCATGACCGTTCGAGGCCAGTGCGGTTGCTTTCTCACGAACGCTGCAGCCGTCAAAGGGGCTATTGATGATGCTCGCTGCGCGAGCATTCTTATATGATCCCTTTGCAGTTTAGCGGAGGCGTTGGGCGGCACTCGGAACCCTGGCTGCTTCGCACACCGCTAAGAGGGCGCGCGCGCGAGAGAGAGATGGACCAACAGGCCTGGCCGGCGGAGAGAAATGAACGAAGTACGACTGCGCAACATTGAGCCCAACGACCTCCCCATTTTCTACGAGCATCAACTCGACGCCGACGCCACGCGCATGGCAGCCTTCCCCGCCCGTGACCGCGCAGCCTTCGACGCCCATTGGGCCACAAACATCCTCGGCAATCCGGCGGCGATCAACCAGACGATTATCGTCGACGGCCAGGTCGCGGGCAACATCGGCAGCTGGCCCCAGGACGGTGTCCGCCTCGTGGGCTACTGGATCGGCAAGGAGCATTGGGGCAAGGGTATCGCGACCCGGGCGCTCGCTGCTTTCCTGCACCTCGTGACCGAGCGTCCCCTCCACGCGCACGTCGCCAGGCACAACGTCGGCTCGATCCGGGTCCTGGAGAAGTGCGGCTTCCGCGTCGAGCGCGAGGAGAGCGGTGAGGTCGCCGGCGAAGACGTCACCGAGCTCGTGTTCGCCCTGCGTTGAGGCCTCTGTCCGCAACGTGCTCGGCATCGCAAGTCAGGCGCTGCGACCCGCCTTGACGCGAGGCCTCAACTATCGGGTCGCTGAAATCGGTCGGGTCAAACCGCCCGCGCGCACACGGGCTTGATCGCGTCCCCTTTCAGCGTGCGATGCATCCGTTCGTGGGCACCGTTCTCTTGGGGACACCCGGGCCGAATGCGCTGGTGGAGAATGCCGCGTCGCATTTACCACACGTTGAAGTACGAGAGGCCGTGAAGGGCCTGCGTCGCGAAGGGGACGCCGGTGTCTGTGCGAATCGCCAGCGGAAAGCAATAGAGGCCGTCCCCGGTGCTACATTGGCCCTTGAAGTCCGCGGTCCAGAGGTCGTTGGGGGCGTCCGCCACGGGCCGCACGACGCCCAGATGCACGGGCTTCCGCGCTGGGCGTCGCGGACGAACCGGAGCCGTGCTTCCATGGCAACACTCTCCTTCCAGG
>JBOHTE010000818.1:0-5436 GCA_050733555.1 Gemmatimonadaceae bacterium
AAGATCGTGTACTTCATGTCGCTCGACAATGTGAAGTGGCGCAAACCCGTGAAGCCTGGCGATCAGATGCGCTTCGAGCTGGAAGTCGTGCAGATCCGCGGGCGCGTGTGCCGGATGCGTGGGGTGACCAGAGTGGACGGCGATGTGGTGTGCGAGGCGGACATGGCGGCGATGGTCGTGGATCGATGACCTCGCGCATTCACCCCACGGCGCTCATCTCTCCGCGCGCGGAGCTCGCCGCGGAGGTGGACGTCGGCCCGTTCGCGATCATCGGCGATCACTGCGAGGTGGGCGAGGGATGCGTCATCGCGGCCCGGGCCACGCTCGAACGCCACGTGAAGCTGGGACGCGGCGTGCGCATCGGGACCGGTTCCGTGATTGGCGGTGATCCGCAGGACCTCAAGTTCCGCGGCGAGACGACCACGGTGGAAATTGGCGACCGAACGGTCGTGCGCGAGTATTCGACGATCAATCGGGGCACGTCGGCATCGCAGCGCACCACGGTTGGGGAAGACTGCTTCATCATGACCTACGTCCACCTGGCACACGACTGTCACCTGGGCAACGGCGTGATCATCTCGAACGCCACGCAGCTTGCCGGCCACGTCACGATCGAGGATCGCGCGATCATTTCCGGCGTCGTGGCCGTGCACCAGTTCGTGCGCATCGGAACCTACAGTTTCATTGGCGGGGCCTCGCGCGTGCCCAAGGATGTGCCGCCGTTTCTCAAGGCCGTAGGCAACCCGGTGAAGCTCTACGGACTCAACAGCGTGGGCCTGCGGCGCGCGGGCTTCGATCCCCTCGTGCTTCGTGAGCTCAAGCGGGCCTACCGGCTGTTCTTCCGTTCCGAGCTGAACGTGACGCAGGCACTCGAGCGCGCGCACCAGGAACTCGAGATGTGCCCCGAAGTGCAATGCTTTCTGGACTTCGTGGATGGGAGCGGCCGTGGAGTGGTGACGTGAGCGGGGCGACGCGCATTGGCGTCATTGGCGCCGGCGCCCTGGGCTATCATCACGTGCGCATTCTCGGGAACATGCCTGGCGTGACATTCGTGGGCTTCCACGATGCCGATGCGGCGCGTGCCGCGCGCGTCACGGCCGAACTGGGCGCCCCCGCCGTGGCGTCGCTCGACGAACTGCTCGACGCGGTGGAGGCGGTGACGGTCGTGGTGCCCACGCCCGCACATCACGCCGTGGCCAGGCAGGCGCTGGAACGCGGACGGCACGTGCTGATCGAGAAACCCATCGCCGCGACGCTCGCGGAAGCAGACGACCTGCTCGAGCTCGCGCGGCGCACCGGCGCGATCATCCAGACCGGTCACGTCGAGCGATTCAACCGCGCCATCCGCGCCGCACTGCCGTTCATTGCGGCGCCGCTGTTCGTCGAAAGCGACCGGCTGGCGCCGTTCAATCCGCGCGGTGCCGACGTCGCGGTCGTTCTCGATCTCATGATCCACGACATAGATCTCGTGCGGACGCTGGTCGGGAGCGCGGTGCGTACGCTCGATGCCGCCGGAGTACCCGTGCTCACGGCGTCCGTGGACATTGCCAACGCGCGACTCTCCTTCGAGAGCGGTGCGGTGGCGAACATTACGGCAAGCCGTGTGTCGCGCGAGCGCTTCCGCAAGCTTCGCATCTTTCAGCGTAGTGGCTACCTGTCGCTCGATCTGGCGCTTGGCACCGGAGAATTCTACCGGATGCGGGCCGGCCTGGATGCGGTCGCGCTGGCGGCCGCGCCACGGCGTCTCGAAGAATTCATGGAGCGCATTCCGCTCGAGGCGCCAGACGGCGAACCGCTGCGGCTGGAGTTCGAGAGTTTCGTGGAGGCCGTGCAGGGGCGGCGCCCCGTACTCGTGAGCGGAGAGGATGGCCGTGCCGCGCTCGCGCTCGCGCTGCGCATCATGACCGAGATCGAACGCTCGCTCCCCGCGCTGGCGGCATCGCCTGGTGCGTGACGTGCTGGTCGTCGCCGGCGAGACGTCGGGCGACCTGCACGCGTCGGGAGTCGCCGCGGAGCTCAGGCGCCGTGCGCCGGACCTCGTGCTCACGGGAATCGGCGGCGCGCGGATGGAGCAGGCTGGCGTGACGCTGCTCGAACATACCGACCGCCTGGCGGTGATGGGATTCGCGGAGGTCATCCGGCACGTGCCGCGGCACTATCAGCTCCTCGAGCGGCTGCGCCGCCGGCTGCGCTCGGGTCAGGTCGGCCTCGTGATGCTCGTGGATTACCCCGGCTTCAACATGAAGGTGGCCGCGGCCGCGCATGCGGCCGGCGTCCCCGTGCTGTACTACGTGACACCGCAGGTGTGGGCGTGGGGACGCGGGCGTCTCCGTGCCCTGGCGCGCACGGTGTCGCGCGCCGCGGTCATTCTTCCCTTCGAGGAGGAGCTGCTGCGTCGCCATGGCATCGACGCGACTTTCGTGGGCCATCCGCTGCTGGATCGCGCGGCCGAGCTGCTCCCGGACCGCGACGCGGCGCGCGCGCGCCTCGGACTCGCAGCGGATGCCACGATCCTCGCGCTCTTTCCCGGCAGCCGGGCGCAGGAAATCTCGCGCCATCTGGACCGCTTCGTGGCGACAGCCCGTGAGCTGGAGCGGCGTATCCCGGGTCTCGTCCCGATCGTGTCGGTGGCAGCCGGCCTGACACTCGACTCGGCGCGGTGTCCGTATCCGCAGGTGCGGGATGCATCGTTCACCGTGTGGCGCGCGGCAGACGCGGCGCTCTCCAAGAGCGGGACCTCCACGCTCGAGGCGGCCGTCGCGGGCTGCCCGCTCGTCGTGGCGTATTGTACGGGACCCATCAGCTATGCCATCGCGCGCCGCATCGTCACCATTCCGCGCATCGGGCTGGTGAATGTCGTGGCGGGCCGGGAGGTGGCACCGGAGTTTCTGCAGGAGGCCGTACGCCCGCGGGCCATGGCGGATGCCCTCGAGCCGCTGCTGCGCGCCGACAGCGCACCGCGCATGGTCATGCTGTCCGGCCTCGCGGATGTGCGGCGCCGGCTGGGCGAGCCGGGCGCCGCGGCTCGCGTGGCGGAGATGGCGCTGGAGCTGATGCCGTGAGCACGCGTGACGACCGCCAGCTGTCGCGGCAGACGGCGCGTCGCACGGCGTGGCTGGCGCGCGTCGGTGGCATGGTCCTTCGCCTGCTGGCGCACACCTGGCGCATGCGGAACCTGAATCGCGACGCCGTGGAGCAGCTTCGCGAGGACGGAACGCCGGTGATCTTCGTCGTCTGGCATGGCGAGCTTCTCCCGGCGGTCTGGAATCATCGGCGCGAAGGCATCACGGCCCTGATCAGCGAGCATGGCGACGGCGAGCTTCTGGCGCGCGTGATGGAGTCGCTCGGCTTCGCGACGGCTCGGGGCTCGACCACCAGAGGGTCCGAACGTGCGCTGCTCAGCATGAGTCGCGTGGCGCGCAACGGCGGCGACCTGGCGATCACGCCGGACGGCCCGCGTGGGCCCAGCCACTCGTTCGCCCCTGGCGCCTTGATTGTGTCCCAGCGGAGCGGCGCTGCCATCGTTCCCGTGGCCGTGCACGCGGACCGCTGCTGGCGGCTGCGCAGCTGGGATCGTTTTCTGGTGCCCAAACCATTTGCGCGCGTCAACGTCGCGTACGGACCACCGACGGTCGTTGCCGCTGACTCATCACGCGCCGCGGCTGCGCAGGCACCCCAGTTTGCCGCGCTGCTGGATGACGCGGCGCGGCTGGCGCGAGGGTGACGTGCGCCTGATCGAGCGCGCCTGGTACGATGACGGCGCCGTCGCGGGCGGCGCCCGTATGTTGCTTGCGCCAGCCGAGGCGCTGTATGCGCTGGGCGTGTCCGTGCGCAACGCGCTCTACGATGCGGGCCGTCTGGCGCAACACGGCACGGCGCTTCCCGCACTGAGCGTCGGGAATCTCAGCGTCGGCGGCACGGGCAAGACTCCCGTCGCCGCCTGGTTCGCGCGGGAGTTCGTGAGGCGCGGCGCATCTCCCGCCATCATCCTGCGCGGCTATGGCAATGACGAATCGCTCGTGCACGAACGATTGAACCCGAACGTGCCCGTGATCATCTCACCGGACCGGGTCGCCGGATCGGTGCGCGCCAGGGCGGCGGGCGCGGACGTCGTGGTGTTCGACGATGCGTTCCAGCACCGGCGCGCGGCGCGGCTCGCCGACGTCGTGGTGGTGAGTGCCGACCAGCGGGCGCGTTCGCGGCGGCTCCTCCCCGCGGGGCCGCTGCGGGAACCGCTCCGCGCGCTGCGCCGGGCGACGCTCGTCCTGGTCACGCGCAAGGCGGCCCCGCTCGAGGTCGCCAGCACGGTCTCTGCCGAAATCGCGCGCGTTGCGCCCGACGTCCCGCGCGCCGCTGTCCATCTGGCGCTGGCCGGGTTGCGAGACGCCAGTGACACGGACACCCCGCGGCCCATTTCGTCGCTGGCCGGCACCGCGGTGCTGGCGGCATCCGCCATTGGCAATCCGCTGGCGTTCGCGGCTCAGCTCGCGGCGGCCGGTGCGCATGTTCGGAGTGCACAGTTCGCCGATCACCACGCCTACACCGGAGCGGACGCGCTGCGCCTTGCGCGAGCGGCGGACGGCCTCGAACTCGTCGTGTGCACGCTCAAGGATGCGGTCAAGCTCGCGCGTGTCTGGCCTCGCCAAGCAGTGCCGTTGTGGTATGTTTCCCAGCAGCTTGTCGTCGAGCATGGCGGGGCCGCGGTCGATGCGGCGTTGCAGATGGTGCTCGATGCCCGTCGTATTCATACCTGATTCCGGCTCAACGCCCTCCAGCGCCACCCCCACACCCATGACCGCCGATCTCAAGCTTTCCATGGACAAAATCGTCCGCCCCGATAAGGATCGCTTCCTCAACGAGGACAATCCGTTTGAAGACATGATGTCGCGCTTCGATCGCGCGGCTGAACTGCTCGACCTGGAGCCGGGACTCTACAAGATCCTGCGCAGCTCCGAGCGTGAGATCACGCTCTCGGTTCCGATCACGCTGGACAGCGGCGAGATCGATGTCTTCACCGGATATCGTGTGCAGCACAACACGTCGCGCGGTCCCGCGAAGGGCGGCATCCGCTTCGACGAGAATGTGAATCTCGATGAAGTGAAGGCGCTCGCGGCGTGGATGACGTGGAAGTGCGCCGTGGTGAACATTCCCTTTGGTGGCGCGAAGGGCGGGGTCGTCTGTGATCCCACCAAGCTGAGCGTGGGCGAGCTGGAGCGCATTACGCGCCGCTACACGGCCGGCCTGATTGGCGTGCTGGGGCCGGATTCCGACGTGCCGGCGCCGGATGTGAACACCAACGAGCGCGTCATGGCCTGGGTGATGGACACCTACTCCATGCACGTGGGGCATACGACGACATCGGTCGTGACCGGGAAGCCGGTGGAGCTCGGCGGGTCGCTCGGCCGCCACGAGGCGACGGGCCGCGGCGTCATGATC
>JBOHTE010000819.1:0-1474 GCA_050733555.1 Gemmatimonadaceae bacterium
AGCGTCTGCCGCGTGTACGTGCAGCCCGGATCGGGCAAGTGGGATGTGAACGGCCGCACGTTAGGCGACTATTTCCCGCGTGCCACGCTGGTCTCATCCATTCAGCAGGCCTTTACGGCCACCGACACCCTCGGCCGCTTCGATGTGAAAGCGACCCTGGAAGGCGGCGGATTGAGCGGCCAGGCCGGTGCGCTGCGCCTGGCGGTGGCACGCGCCCTCGTGAAAGTGGATGAAGTGCACCGCCGGAAGCTGCGCGACCTGGGGCTTCTCACGCGCGACGCGCGCGCCGTGGAGCGCAAGAAGCCGGGCCGGCCGAAGGCCAGAAAGCGGTTCCAGTTCTCGAAGCGTTAGTATCGGCAGCGGACGACGCCCGGTGGTGGCGTCCGCTCCATCACTCACTTCCTCCGAGTCGCGCCCGGGTGCCGGACCTCCGGTCGGACGCAACGGTGACGAGGAAGGCGGACCCAACCCGGAATGATCTGAGTCCATGACCCAACCGAATCTCGAACAACTGCTGGAAGCGGGCGTCCATTTCGGACATCAGACGCGCCGCTGGAACCCGAAGATGCGCCGCTACATTTTCGCGGAGCGCAACGGGATCCACATCATTGACTTGCAGAAGACGCTGCGCCAGCTCGACCTCGCGCAGAAGCTGGTTCGCGACGTCGTCCTGCGCGGCGAGAACATTCTGTTCGTGTGCACCAAGCGACAGCTCAAGGGGATCGTCGCCGCCGAGGCGGAGCGCTGCGCTGCCATGTGGGTGACCGAACGCTGGCTCGGCGGCCTGCTCACGAACTTCCAGACCGTCAAGAAGCAGGTGCGACGGCTCAAGGATCTCGAAGCCGGCACCGAACAGGGCGGAAGCTTCCAGGATTACACCAAGAAGGAACAGCTCATGATGGCCCGCGAGCGTGACAAGCTCGGCAAGTATCTCTCGGGCATCAAGGGCATGACGCGCCTGCCGGGGCTGCTCGTCGTGATTGACTCCAAGAAGGAAAAGATCGCGGTCACCGAGGCGAACAAGCTCGGTATCCCGATTGTCGCGATCGTGGATACCAATGCGGATCCCGATCTCATCACCGTTCCCATCGCCGGGAACGACGATGCGATTCGCTCCGTCGAGCTCATCACCCGCGCGATTGCCGACGCGATAGCCGAGGCGCGGCGTGAGGCGCCGCGGCGCGAAGAGCATGAGGAAGAGGGCGAAGGTCTCACGACCTACAGCTCGGATCGCGGCAGCGAACCGGCGGATGATAGCGAGCGCCGTCGCCGTCGCCGACCGCGTCGCCGGCGGGCCAAGCCGGAAGCCATCGCGGCCCGTCTCAAGGCGGGCGGCGACGAACATGCCGACGCGTCGTCGCCCGAGAGTGGCGAGAGTGGCGACGGCGCTGCTGCCGCCGAGACCGAGGGAGGCTGAGCCGGCCGCACACTCCCGCGGGTAGTGTTGATGCGCAATTTTCGCTACACTGTACAC
>JBOHTE010000820.1:0-4052 GCA_050733555.1 Gemmatimonadaceae bacterium
GGGCTGCCCCTTGCTGTCACTATGCTGTCCTTGGGGTGACACCACAGCGCATGCTCAGTTACCTGGCCGCACCAAGGTAGAGGCCGTTGAACAGGAATCCAAATGTACCGTGCGGCTGTCCTCGGAACGTGATCTCGGGACCGAACATCATGAGCGTTCCCTTGCCGACCTTCGCCTCGGCGATCGCGACGCTCTGGTCCAGCACCTGCTCTCCCCACGCCCAGCCGCTCCGCAGCGGATGGGCCGAGCCGTACCACGCCACGTTGCGCACGGCGCTGCTGTCCGCGTCGGAGGTGATGTGGAACGACGGGCTGTGGTCGTAGAGCACGGCGACGCTGTCCGGAATGCCGTAGGCGAGTGGCTGGCTGTTATCCACCTGCGCCATGAGCACGGAGCCCGGAATGTAGAACTGTTCATTCGTGAGCGGCTTGTCGCTGCCTTGTTGCACGAGCGCGCTCGCGACCGGCAGCCCGAGATCGTACGCAAGATTGGTCGAGCTGCCAATGGTCAGCACCGTGCCGCCCGCCTCGAGAAATGCGTGGAGCTGCGGGACAGTCTTCGCCACCGTCACGCGTCCGATCCAGTCGCGGTACTCGGCCGGGACATCCTCCGGTTTGGGCATGCGATCGAATCCGCCGCGCACGCCGCCATCGCGACGCGGAATCGCGCCGGTGGCGAAGAGCAGGACGTCGAATCGGTTCGCCAGATTGCCGGCGTCGAGAGCGGGAGGATAGACTACCTCGTACGGAAACTCGTACTGATCCAAGATCCAGCGCATCCACCCCGACGGAATGGAGCCGCCGTATTCGTCCCAGAGGCCGATGCGCACCGGCTTGAGCTTGAGCAGTCCGGTCTCCGGCGCCGCCGCAATCGCCGTGAAGGACAGCCCCAGCTCCGCGGCCGCGCGCGTGATGATGGGCTGTGCCGCCGTCGCGGCCGGAATGTAGATCGTTCCGGCGGGATACTGCGTGTCGTTCGCGGAGATCGGCTGCGTGAGCCAGTAGACGGTGGCGCCGGCCTTGAGCAGCCGGTTCACCGCGATCACACTGTTGTTCACGGCGTGACTCAGCAGATAGCCCGCGGCGTTCGCCGCCGGAGTGATCGTGCCGGGTGGCGGCACGACCGTGTCACGCAGCGCGGTGAACGGGCCCGTGAATCCATCCAGCATTCGATCGAAGCGGATGCCCATCTGCAGCGCGGGCGTCCACCCCGTGATGTCGTAGGGCGGAGTGGGTGGTGCGCCGGGGTAGCGGAAGTCGTTCGGATAATCCTGCGGTTCGAACATGTCGAGCACGTGCGGGCGGAACGCCTGCGCCGCCTGCACGACGAACGACCCCGCGGGATAGCGCGTGCCATTCACGGTGAACGCGCTCGTGGCGCGCTGCACTTCCACGCCGCCCTTGATGAGGATGTTGACGAACTTGATCGCACGCGGGAGATCGGGCTGGTTTGCCGGAATGATGTAGCCGCGTGGATCGCGGTGGTCGGGTTCGCGCAGCACGTGGAACAGGCTGTCCGGCACCGGGCGACTGAGCGCGCGCGCAGCCGCCTCCGCGCCACCACTTCCGGCCCCGCCGCCGTTCGCACCATTCGCCCCAGTCGCCCCATTCGCGCCGCGCTCCGCTGCCCGGGCGCGCGCGACCGCCGTATCGAGCGACGCCACCTCGTCCGGCGTCACGGTCCAACTGTCACGGCCGCCTCGCGCGATGGAGTTCGTGCCCATCTGGTAGATGTTGTACAGGAAATGTTCGCGGTAGCGTGACGCGACATCGAGCACCGCGCGATTGGCGGTGAGCTCGTACTCGATGGACTGGCGGAAGTGCCACACGCTGTCCGGCGCGATGGGCATGGGCAGGTCGCCGCGCGGCAACTGCTGGTCGGGCACGAGCGGAATGCGGATTGGCGTGGGATTCCCCACGGCTTCGGTGAGCAGCCCGATCATGTTGTGGAAATACGGCATGGTCCGCAGCCCGCCGTTCCACCACGTGGAGTAGTTGGCCCCCGACCGCATGGTGACGCCCGGCATGTCGTGCGCGAGGAAGCGCGTGTGCATGGCGGCGCCCACCAGGTCCAGTTCCATGGGAACCAATGGATCGAAGTTGTAGTTGAACGGATCGCGGAATGGCGGCGAGAACATGATCGTGCCCGCCGGCCCGGTCTGATGGTGGTTGTACACGATCTGCGGATACCACTGGCGGTACATCACCGTGTTCATGGCCTGCGTCTCCGGCTGATTGGCCATGAAGAAGTCGCGGTTGTCGTCATGGCCCACGTACTTCTGATAGAGTCGCGGCAGCTCCGACGTGGATCGTTTGAGCGTGTCCGCCTGGCGGTTGTACCAGTTCGACACGAGATCCATGCCGTCCGGGTTGCACAGCACCGCGAGCAGAATGTCATCGTGCAGGAAGCGCATGGTCTCGGCGTCGGTGCGGCTCACCATCTCGTACACGGTCTCGATGAGCTGCTGCGAGCCCAGCACTTCGGACGCGTGGAGGCCACCGTCGATCCACACCACCGCTTTCCCCTCGCGCGCCAGCGCATGCGCCCGCTCGGGCGTGAGGCCACGCGCCAGTGCCAGTTGCTGCGAGATGCGGCGAAAGTGCTCGAGGTTCTTCCGGTTTTCGGGCGACGTGATGATCGCCATCATCATCGGCCGGCCTTCTGCAGTCGTACCAATGCGCACGAGCGTCATGCGATTGGACTGCTGGTCGAGCTTCTTCCAGTAGGCGACCATCTGCTCGTAATTCACGAGGTGGTAGTCGGCGCCAATGTCGAAGCCGAACTGCTGCCGGGGTGTCGTGATGCGCTGTTGCGCCTTCACGCCGGTCGCGGCGGTGAGCAGGACGATCGCGGCCAGCGCTGCGGGAGAGGAGCGGAAGGAGATCACGGCGGTGTCGGGTGGGAGAGATCAGAGCGAGTGCTCTGATGGCCGGGTGAACGGCACTCCTGTACGGCGGACGTTCTGCTATTGCTAACGTATTGCCGGGCCCATCTGCTGGGCGAGCGACGAGCGCTGGCATTTCCTGCTGCAGGGACAGCCCACTGGCCGCCGCTTTCACAGCATAGGGGCAGCCCCATAGGCTGCCCCTGTCACATGGTCCTGCCCCTGTCAGGCCCAGCCGGCGGCGCCCACGGTGATTGCCAGCGCCCGCGCCACGCCCAGTTGTCCGTCGGTGTTGTCGAACCACTCGCCGGCCGTGTGCGCATCGCCGCCGCGGCCGCCGCCGCCGATGGCGATCGCGGGAATCCCGAGGCTGATCGGCACGTTCGCATCCGTCGATGCCGTCGCCAGCTCCGGCGTGCGGCCGATCAGTTGCGTCGCCTCGATCGCAAGTGCGACCAGGGGATCCGTGGTCGGCGTTTCGCCGCTCGGCCTGTCGCCGATCACCTTGAGGATGAGATCGAGCGGCGCGGTGCCATGCGCGCGGCGCGAATTCTCCTCCTGGGCGGCGACCCGGGCAATCTGTCGCGTCTGTTGCGTATAGCGATCCAGCGCGGCCGGCGACACCGAGCGCAAATCCACTTCGAGCCAGGCCTCCTGCGCGATGGAATTCACGGACAGACCGCCGCCAATGCGCGCCACCGAGAGTGTCGTGCGTGGCGTGGTCGGGAGCGTGAGCCGCGCGAGCCGTGCGGCGGCCAGCGCGGCGGCGTGCACGGGATTCGCAATGCCGAACGCGCTCCAGCTATGGCCGCCACAGCCGCGAAAGATGATGCGAAAGCGCCGCGAGCCGAGCGCGCAGTGCACGATGCGCTCATCTCCGGCGCCGTCCAGCGCGATCACGGCACGCGCGCTGCTCGCGTGTCCGGCAAAGAGCGCCTTGGCCCCGCGCAGGTCGCCGTGACCCTCCTCGCCAGTAGTCGCCACGAAGTCCACCGGCGACGACGTGGGCAGCGTGCGCGAGCCGATCATCTCGGCGAGTGCCAGCATCACGGCGAGACCGCGCCCGTTGTCGCCAATGCCAGGACCCGCCAACCGCCTGCCTCCGCGCGTCACGCGCGGCTCCATCTCACTGGGGAATACGGTGTCCAGATGCGCGCACAGCACCACG